>NZ_JRNX01000099.1 GCF_000786645.1 Halobacillus sp. BBL2006 | reverse complement strand
ATCACGCTTTATCATCCTATTCAGAGGAAGAGTGGTTCGGTCAGCTGAGCTATATTTCTCAGCATCCTTACCTTTTTTCGGGAACCATAGCCGAGAATATCGAAATTGGTGGAAACGGAAACCATTCAAGAGAAGAAATCATTTCAGCAGCCGAACGAGCGGGATTGGGAGAACTGATTGCTTCTTTAGAACATGGTTATGAAACGAACGTCGGTGAAGCTGGACGTGGTTTATCAGGCGGAGAGAAGCAAAGGCTGGCGATTGCCAGAGCTTTCCTGAAAAAGCCATCTGTCGTCTTGTTTGATGAGCCGACGACGGGTCTCGACTTGAAGACAGAACAAATTCTTCAACAATCGATTCAGGAACTGGCTGACAGCTCAACAATCATTACCGTGGCACACCGTCTTCATACGATTAAAAGGGCTGATCAGATTCTCTTTTTGGAAGGTGGAAGTCTGCTGGGTTCAGGGCGGCATGAAGACTTGTTGGGCAAAATCCCTGCCTATCGCGATATGGTATCCGTACAACAAGGGGGAAGGACATCATGAAAGATTTAGTCGCGGTTATAAAGATTATTGTCATGGAAAAAAAAGATATCTATCTTTCCGTGCTGTTTGGGTTTCTCGCCGGCATTTCTGCAGTGGGACTCTTCGCCTCAAGTGGGTATCTGATTTCAAGAGCCGCTCTGATACCTCCATTGTACGCCCTGACTGTACTCATAGCGTTTTTGAAACTCTTCGGTTTTGTAAGGGCACTTGGCCGATATGCAGAGCGTTACTTTTCCCATAGAGCAACTTTTACGATGCTCAGTAATATAAGGGTCACTTTTTATGAGAAGTTAGAACCTTATGCGCCGAGAGTCTTCCAAAAGTATCGTAGTGGAGATCTGCTTTCCAGAATTGTAGGGGATGTCGAGAGTCTGCAAAACTTTTTCTTGCGTGTCTATTATCCTCCTGTTGTCCTAGTAATCATTTTCTTGAGCACGATCTTGTTCACTTCGTTTTTTTCGCTTGCCATAGCGGTCGTATTGCTGTTAGGTCTTATTTTAACAGGTCTGCTTATCCCTTTATTGTTCGCGTGGACTCAGAGAAAGGTGAATCGCCAGGTACGGGAAGCACGAGGGGAACTGTCTACAGATGCAACAGAATTTCTTTACGGTTTCAGAGATCTGAAAATTTATCAGCAGCTGGATAATAAAGAGAAAAACCTGCAACAGTCGTCGGATCTGTATATAAAAGAGCAGGAAAAAGAAGGCGCCCATATGATGTTTAGTCACTCTATGAACACGATGTTTTCACTAGTCATTTCTTGGCTCGTTTTGGGGATTGGATCCTTGCTCGTAAGCGAAGGGGAGTTGAACGGTTTATTTCTGGCTATGTTAGTCATGATTTCTCTTACGGTATTTGAAAATGCAACGCCAATGGCCGTGCTTCCGACTCACCTCGAAGATAGTAAGCGAGCTTCTAAGCGTCTTTTTTCAATCGTGAAAGAGGAAGCAAAAGAAGTGGAAGAGAAGGAGAGACTTCAGTTACAGGAAAACGAAGCTCCTGCGATAGAGATGAACAATGTTGACTATCATTATCCAGGTGAATCAAGAAAAGCGTTGGATCAAGTAACGCTCTCTATTCCTTCTGGATCTAAGATCGCGGTGGTTGGACCGAGTGGTTCAGGGAAATCAACCTTACTACAAGTTTTCATGAAATTTGTGAAGCCTGATCATGGGGACGTACGCATAAATGGTCTTCCGCTTAGAACAGTGAATCAGGAAAGCGTATGGAAGCATAGCAATGTGGTTTTGCAAGAAAACCATTTCTTTTATGGAACGATTGAAGATAACTTGCGGCTTGCTAGAGAGGATGTAAATAAGGAAGAATTGGAAAACGTGCTTAAAGATGTTGAATTATCATCGTTTTCTCTTGAAGACTTTGTTTATGAAAGAGGTGAAAATTTATCAGGTGGAGAAAAGCAGCGTCTTGCTATCGCCAGAGCATTGTTGAAAGGGAAACGATTGTGGCTGTTGGATGAGCCTACTTCGTCCATTGATGCGCTGACAGAAGAGAAAATTTATAACCATTTGTTCCAAGAAGCCGCGGATGACACGTTGATTCTAATTAGTCATCGGTTAACGGGACTGGAAAATATGGATCAAATTGTTGTCATGGAGCATGGAGCAGTCGTAGAGGTAGGCACTTACGAACAATTGATGAATAAACAGGGTTATTTTTATCAGATGAAACAAATCGAGCAAACCGTTTTCGGATAAGGATGTAAAAGGGAAAAATAACCACCTCAGGACATCCAGATACTGGAAGTTCTGAGGTGGAAGTTTATTCAACTATATTAGCTGAGTTAGGAGACATAGATATTCGACGATATCCTAGTAATAGTATGGATAAGGGTAAGTGTATGGGTGCGTCGGATAATAGTAGGGGGATGGAACGGCGTAAGGGAACAAAGCAAGAGCAGTCAGACCGGCTAAGGGTAAGAACGACCTTCTGAAACGACGAGCCCTTCGGCGTCCGTATCCGCCATAACCATATTGACGCTGGTCTCCGTCTGCATTTCCATCTTCCTCCACCGATACATCTTCACTGATTAATATAGTGATTCCATCATCCTTGACATCAATAATAATGCCATCAACAGAGCTGCCATCCTTCAGCGTCACCATGACATGATAGTATTTATATTTTTCACATTTGCTTTTAGTAGGTTTCATGTAACCTTGATCTTCATTTTGAGGCGTCTGAGCACCCTGAACTTGGCACATATTTCGTTCTTCACTCACTCATAATCAACTCCTCACAACCCATGATATTCACCCAGCCCATGTTCTGTTACAAAATGAAATAATGTAAGGGTTTCCATTAGGAACGAAACCCATATTTTAGTAAACTAGAATCATCATAGAAAGGTGAGGTGGATGGTATGGAGAAGAGAGCGCCGATTCATATGAGCCATGATATTCAATTGATTGATGGTTTTGACTTAGGATTTTCAGGAAGAACAGGTACATACGTATTGCAAGCTGAAAAACTGACATTGGTAGAAACAGGACCGAGTCCTTCCGTTCCCAGGGTTTTGGAAGGGTTAAAGGAACTGTCACTCAGACCAGAAGATGTAGAATACATCATCCTGACGCACATTCATCTTGATCATGCTGGAGGAGCGGGATTATTGATGCGGGAATGCCCAAATGCCAAGGTGATTGTCCATGAAAAAGGAAAAAGACACTTGGCAGATCCATCACGGTTAATTAAAGGGGCAAAAGCTGTATATGGAGAAATGTTTGATCAACTGTTTGATCCGATTGTTCCAATTGAAGAAGAAAAATTATTGGTTAAGCATGAGGGAGAGACATTGGAGATTGGACCAGATCGCACGTTAACCTTCTTGGATACGCCTGGTCATGCCAAGCACCATCTGGGGATCTATGATCCATATAGTAATGGGATTTTCACTGGTGATACAGCTGGAATCAGGTATCATCAAACCGAAGATTACCAGCTCACTTTTTATCTGCCGACAACATCACCGAATCAATTCGATCCGGATGCGATGCTGCAGTCCATTGACAGGTTCCGGAGGTTGAAACCGGACCGATTATATTTCGGACACTTTGGGGAGTCTCAAGAGCCAAAGCGAGCTTTTGATCAAGTCAGTTTATGGATCCCTGTCTTTGTTGAAGAAGCAAAGAAAGCGATGAATAAGGAGGAGGGACTCCCTGGAATTGAAAAGCGGATCTTTCATCGGGTCCATTCTTATTTAAAAGATCATCAAATCCCTGAGCAACACCCCGTCTATGAAATTTTGAAACTAGATATTGAAGTTTGTGCAATGGGCCTCGCCGATTATTTGAATAAGCAATAAGGTGAAGAGCATAAGCAGGAGCGCTTATGCTTTTTTCTTTAAAAAATGAAACAAAACGATGATTCAAAACGTAGAAAAGACATCACATATTAGGAGAGAGATGCATGATTGGGATTATAACAGCAACGATATTATCGTTCGTTCTTTACTTTTTATTTGCTATCATCGCTTATATGAAAAATCCGATGAGACGTAAGTTGATTAGGAAAAATACGATTGGATTGTTTATTTTTGGAGCCATACTCATGGTTGTCTTCGTGTATGTATTCATGCCAACATTAACAATTCCTAACTTATTAATTTTGAATACAATTGTGGCCATTATTTTAGTTCCGCTTATTTATGCAGGGGCAAAAGTACCTGTAAATGCGAAGGTGGCGTATCGTTCATGGACCGGAGGCATAGCTCTCGTGGTCGCCCTGGCGATTATTGGGGTGTTTTTATACAGCATCTTGGCTCTTGGGGAAACGTATGATTCCATTTCGAAATCAGAAGAAGATGAAGCGAGACCTTTGAACGAAGAAAATACTCCGATTTCCGTCGCGCCAGAATCGGCTAGAAACAAAGTCCAAAAAGCGATGAGCGTCGTACCAAACACCCAATTTTATGACCTGGGAAAACTCCAGGCTCAAAGGGTAGGGGAAGACATCGTTTATATCGCTCCTGTTGAATTTACGAGTTTCTGGAGGTATGTCCGGGGGAAAGAAACAGAAGGTTATTTTTCGATACCTGCAACAAATGTCAATGCTCAGCCCGAATTTATTGAAAGTAAAATGAGGTACACCAATTCTAGTTACTTCCAGCATAATGTCCAGCGTGCGGTATATGGAAAGCACCCGGACTATATTCAAAGCGGGGAAGCACAGATTGAAATTGATGATGAAGGGAAACCGTGGTACATTCAG
Source organism: Halobacillus sp. BBL2006 (assembly GCF_000786645.1). Lineage (GTDB taxonomy): Bacteria > Bacillota > Bacilli > Bacillales > Halobacillaceae > Halobacillus. The sequence continues at coordinate 12,681 of NZ_JRNX01000099.1, read as the reverse complement.
ACCATCTACAAACCGATTCTTTTTTCTAACCGTCCGAATATGGATCAAATCAAAATAGCGCTCGTTGACCCAGTATCTGGTAACGTTGAAACGTACGATGCGAGTGAAGCACCTGATTTCATCGAAGGATCGGTCAGTTCTGAACTGGCAGCCATTGAAAATGAATACTTCGGAAAATATGTGCACGGCTGGCTTAATTCCATTTTTGGCAAAAAAGATGTGAAGATCCCTAATGAATCAGGGACAGAAAGCAGTGTGACTCCCATCTTCAGTGAAAACGGGGAGATGTATTACTTTACAGATATGGCATCACCGAAAGAGAACATTGATTCCGCCCTTGGATATACATTGATTCATGCCCGTACAGGAGCACTGACTTATTATAATGGTCAGCAAAACAACGGTATTATGGACAGCAAGGGTGCTAAGCAAATCGTCAATAAAGAGTTCCCAGAGAAGAATTGGACTGGATCGATGCCGATTCTGTATAACGTGGATGGTCATCCGACTTGGATTGTAAATGTGCTTGATCCAAATGGCTTATTTAAGCAATATGCTTATATAAAAGCTTCTGACTCTGATTTTGCTGTTTTTGGTGATACAGCGAAACAAACGTTGAATGCGTATCGACTGCAGCTCGCTCAAGACCCGAGCACGGTCGAGGGCAGTGGAGGAGTAGAGCTGACAGAAAAGAGCGGCGTGATCAATCGAGTCCTTGTTACTTCAACGGATGAACGTCAGTCAGTCCAGTTCCTGCTTCAAGGGGAAACAACCATTTACACCGTCAATACGAGTAAAGCGCCATTAGCTATTTTCCTCCGGGAAGGGGATCAAGTAGAGATGCAAGCCAGAATTCGTGAAAACGGAACGGCTACTGTGGAAGAGATGCAAATTGAAGGGATTAATCAATAAAAAAAGCAGCGGGTTTAGAATTCCCACTGCTTTTTCTAGTAAAGATGCTGAAGCATAAGAGCGCTATTCAGATCTTACTTTGTCTCCGTTCATCTTGTCCTCTAATGCTAGTAGAGACTTTATGGTAAAATAGATAGTAACCAATAATACAAGGAGGAAAAATCATGACGAAATCAACGTTTGCTACAGCTATCAATTGTATGGACGGGAGAGTTCAGCTGCCGGTTATTCATTGGATGAAAGAAAACTACCAGGTCGAGTACATAGATATGATTACAGAGGCTGGACCAAACCGTGTGATTCTTAATGGAACAGAGGAAGAACTAGAGTCCATGAAATCAAAAGTGGCGATCTCTACGGATAACCATGGGTCAGAAGTCGTTGCTGTGGTCGGCCACCATGATTGTGCAGGAAATCCATGTGATCGAAGCGACAAAGTAGAACAAACGAAAAAGTCTGTTGAAGTGATTCAATCCTGGAATTCTTCTGTTACCGTAATTGGATTGTATGTGAATGAGAAGTGGGAAGTCGAAGTTGTCACAGAATAAAGGTAACCGTGACTCGTTTAGCGAATATAGAGGGGAATAAATTCGCACGAAGGAGCGATGGGGTTGGAACAAACAAGTTGGTTTGAGTTGGTGGAGGATGAATGGGATCCCATTTACGTTGAGCTGCAGAAGTTTTCTCAAAATCACCCCGTCGTTCATATCCCGCCTTTTACGATTACGAAAAACAAATTTGAGCTTTTTGAAATCGAAGCTGAAGGTGTCCACGATTGTGTGAGTACACTTGAACAATGCTATAGGTACTTATGTGCTTACAGCGGAGATAAGGAGAAGGCCTTATAGTAGAGGCCTTCTCCTTATTTTTATTATGCAAATTTAACAAAATAGCGGAAAATGAAAGGTTTTGTAATATATTCTGAATTTTTACATAATTACTTGTTTCAATGAATGAAGTAAGTTAAGATCAAAGAAAAAAGGAGGTGCGAAATGAGAATTGGAAACAAAGCTTTGATTAAAGAATTGAACCGTTCTCACGTTGTTTCAATTATTCGTACCCATCAGCCGATTAGTCGTACTCAGATTTCCAAAACATTGAATTTAGGTTTATCTACGGTGACTTATATAACAGAAGAGCTGCTTGAGGCTGGTTTAGTTTTTGAAAAAGGAACGGCACAATCAACAGGTGGCAGGAAAGCGACTTTACTAACCTTTAACGAAGAGTATGGATATGCTTTTGGGGTGAAAATTGAGGAATCCCAGGTTATTGTGGCTTGCACAGATCTTAATGCTAAAGTCCTTCGTAAGCATACATTTTCTTTTAAAAAGACTACCGAACCAGAAACTTTGCTGCATTCCATTATTCAACACATCCGTCAAATTATCTTAGAAACAAACCTTTCCCCAAATAAGCTGATTGGCATAGGGATGGCTTCTTCGGGTCTGATTAATAACAAACAAGGAAAAGTTATTCGTTCGACCTTATTAGGGTGGGAACAAGTAGAGGTTCGCAAAAAAATGAGGGAATCATTCAACGCACCTATTTTTATCGACAATAATGTAAACGCTTACACAAAAGCTGAGCGCCAATTTGGTTATGGTAGAGGTTTGAGTGATTTTTTATGCGTTTCCGTAGGAGCGGGTGTAGGGGCCTCACTTTTTTCGGATGGAAAAGTCTATGGTGGTCACCACGGTGGAGCTGGTGAAGTTGGTCATATGGTGATCAAGCAGGATGGATACCGCTGTCATTGCGGTCAGAAAGGGTGTCTTGAGATGCACGCTTCTGAACGATTTCTTGAGCAAGAAGGGAGACAGATCAAACACCTTTATCCTGAAAGTCCGCTTCATCACACAGATTTCATGTTTGAGCAAGTGACTTCAGCTGCACGATCAGGAGATGCATTGGCTAAGGGGTTATTAAAGAAGCTGGGAGAAAATCTTGGCATCGGGGTGTTAAACTGTATTAATCTATTCAATCCTTCTGCTGTCATATTTATTGGGGAAGGTTTAGTCGCAAAGGACTTTTTTATGACTTACACTCTTGAAACAGCATCGGATAACTTCTTTTCAAAAGCTGGGTGTGATGTCTCCTTTCAAGTCTCAATGTTAGGGGACGATGCTTGGGTACAAGGAGCAGCTTTGCAGGCGATTGATCATTGGTTTGAGCATCCTATAAATGAGGAGAGTCGCTTACTTCTCTCTTAAAGGAGGAACTTTGATGTACTCAAGTAGATGGAAGAATTCGTTGTATATTTGTTCGGTTTTTTTCATTATGATTTTAGCAAACACTCACGTGGAAGCGCGGGAGAGCTCCTCGACAGCAAAAGGATCTGGCCCCCTCTATTGGATTTCTTATGAACACCAATTTACAAATAATACTTATTTACCTGAGGATCGATGGAAGCAAAATATTGACTGGATGGCTGAGAACTTTCAGCCCTACGGGTATGACATGATGAGTACAGATGGGTGGATTGAAGGCTCCACGAAGCATACGGAAAATGGGTATATCATTTCCCACAATGATTCCTGGGAACATGGATGGAAATACTGGGCGGATTATCTTGAGAGCAAAGGAATGAATCTAGGGATCTATTACAACCCTTTATGGGTGACGCCTGCAGCTGTGAATAATGAAAATGCGACAGTTATCGGAAGGCCGGATATTAAGATCAAAGACATTGTCACAGAAGGGGACCGTTTTAACGGGGGGCAAGACACCTCGTTATACTGGGTGGACGTTACAAAAGATGGGGCGAAAGAATTTGTGCAGGGCTATGTGAATTTTTTTAAAGAGCAAGGCTCCAAATTCTTGCGAGTCGATTTTCTTTCCTGGTATGAAACGGGGACAGATAAAAGTATTGGAGAAGTCGGAATAGCTCATGGGCGTGAAAACTATGAAACCGCCCTTAGATGGATGGAAGAAGCGGCAGGAGATGACATGACATTAAGTTTAGTTATGCCCCACTTGAAAAACCATGCGGAACTGGAACTCAAGTATGGAGATATAATTCGTATTGATGAAGATGTTTTCCATGGAGGATGGGATCACATCAGTGGGAGACGTCAGGAGTGGACGGATACTTGGTCGCAATGGGCGAACCCATTCCAAGGCTTCACCGGATTTGCCGATGTGTCCGGACGTAACTCTATGATTCTCGATGGAGATTTTCTGCGTATGAATACATTCACAGGAGAGTTTGAAGAGGAAGAAAAGAAAACGGCTGTTTCCCTCTTCACATTGGCAGGTTCCCCTATTGCGATTGCCGATCAGTTCGACACCATTGGAGAAGATGCGCATTTCTATCAAAACTCAGAGCTTATTGAACTGAATCAGCAAGGATTAGCAGGGAAGCCGATTTTTTATAATAACGAACATTACAAGTTTAGCAGTCGTGATAGTGAACGCTGGCTTGGACAGTTACCTGATGGGGCATGGGTGCTTGGTTTGTTTAACCGATCGGATGTAAGAAAAGAACTTGCCGTAGATTTTTCTAAGGAATTGGGTCTCGAGACAGAAGCGTATGTGAGAGACTTGTGGGCTCATGAAGATATTGGGTATCGATACAATCACAAAGCCTACTTAACTCCACACGATACAAGCATGGTCAAGGTCGTACCTCGATCTGCGAATAAAAAATACGAAACCGAAGTAGCTTCCTATCAACAGGGTGCTTATTTCAATAACGAGCAACAAGGCTTTAATAGTTTTGGTTATATTGAAAACATGGACCAACCCGATGCTTCTGTAACCGTGGCTATTTCTGTTCCAACCGCTGGTGATTACACCTTGAACTTTCGTTATGCCAATGGATCAGATAATTCTTCTACAAAAACGCTAGTGGTCAATGAACAAAACCAGTCAGTAACGTTCGAATCGACAAATGGCTGGGATACTTGGAAAGGCAAACAATCCACTGTCCAATTGGAAGAAGGAGAAAACCTGGTTACTGTGAAGAATAGTGCAGGGGATGAGGGAGAACTGCACCTGGATTATATCGAGCTCCTCCATCCAGAAGTATTCCTGACAAACGGGGATTTTGAAATGGGAGACCAGACTGGCTGGAGTGTTTGGAACCCTGACAATGCCTGGACGGGGGTAAACAAGGAAGACGCTCATGACGGATCGAAGCATTATTTTTATAAGTCGGAACCTTATCAGGCAAGTATCCATCAGAAGATAAAAGGGATTGAAAATGGCGAATATAAAGTAAGTGCCTGGGTGAAATTGCAGCCTTATAATGACCCGACATTCGAAAGTTCTGGCAACATCGCACGAATGGAAGTATCTGAGCATGGCAGTGACCAAATTAATGTAGATATAAAACCAGAACAACCTGAGTTTCAATGGAAAGAAATCACTCAGACTTTTGAGGTGACAAGCGGGGAACTAGATATAGGTTTTTATACAGTAGCGCCCGGTAACACGTCCTTTCAAATTGATGATGTAAAATTAGAAAAGGTTGGAGAAACATCGTCCGTAGACTATCTCACAAATTCTACTTTCGAACAGGGTATGGACCATTGGACAACAGATTCATTGCCACAAACCACAATACTAACGGAAAACAATTCTTCTTTTTCTCGTATGAAAACAAAATCTGAGGTGTGGCAATATGTCACTCTTCCTGAAGGAAACTATAAAGTGAAAGCTAAGGCTAGAAAAAACGGGGTGACAACCAAATCAGAAATCTATGTTTCTTATGGAGGCGGAAAAGAGTCTAAACAGATTTCCGCGGAGGATTGGAGCGCCCTAGAGACCTCTCCTATTTCAGTAGAGGGAAATGAAGTAGTCAAAGTAGGAGTGCTCGTTGACGGGGATGAAGAAAGTTATCTTGATCTGGATGATCTCGATATCGTTAAGGCAGAAGTGACAACGCCTCAGGTCACTCATTTACCTGCGTTACAATCTTCCAATCCTTATGATGAAGAGGGAAATGGGATCACATTTCATACGGAAGATCAAGCAGCGGTAAGGTTATCTTTCTTAAATGAAGGAATTGCCCGTGTTTGGATGGAGCCGACAGGAACATTTTCTAAGAAAAAGTCTTATGTTGTGGATAATGAGACAGCAAAAGATTTATATAGTCTGACCGATGAAAAAGATTACTATAAAATCACAACAAGGGAGATGACGATAAGGGCTTATAAGAACCCTTTCCGTCTAGCTTATTATGATCGTCAAAATAAGACCTTACTTACAAAAGATACACCCGATGGTGGCCTTGGGTACGATCAGTATAAAGGGGTCTATCAATCGTTCGAACTAAGTACTGATGAACATCTTTATGGTCTTGGAATGGATCGACACACTCAAGAGCTTGATAAACGTGGAACTACAATAACAATGGATAACAACATGGTTGGAGGGCACGGAGGAAATACCTCCGATATTTCAGGTACCTTCCTGGCTTCCACAAATGGTTATGGCGTTTATTTTGATAACACTTATCAGAACGCTCAGTTTGACTTAGGAAAAGCAGAAGAGTCAGATTACTCCTTCTATGCTCCGAATGGAGAAATGGTCTATTATTTCATGGCTGGACCGGACTTTTCTCAAGTAATGAACTCGTATGGTGAGCTGACAGGAGAGCCTCCTTTACCGCCAAAATGGTCGCTTGGCTATATACAATCGAAATTCGGATATAAAAGCTGGGAGGAAGTGGAACAGATCGCCAATACCTTCAGAGATAAAGCGATTCCTATGGATGGTTTAATTCTCGATGTTTATTGGGCGAAAGAGGATCAATACTTTGATTTTACTTGGTCGGACGCTTTTGCGAATTCTGAAGATCATCTCAAGCAATTAGCTAACAAAGGTGTGAAAGTGACTCCTATTGTAGATCCCTACATTGAGTCAACCGCGAATAATTATAAAGAGGCTGAGGATAAGGGCTACTTTGTCCAGGACACTTCAGATCGAACGGTCACATATCCAGCCTGGTACGGAGATGGTGGACTGATTGATTTTACCAATGAAGAAGCAGCGAAATGGTACACTCAACAAGCCAAATCCCTTTATGATAATGGAACGAAAGGGTGGTGGATTGATTTAAATGAACCAGAACAAAAATTGGATCCAATCCGTGACCACTTTCGAGCAGGAAGAGCCGATGAAATTAAAAATGTTTATGCTCTATTAGAATCAAGAGCCTTCTATGAAGGGCAACGTTCCTATACAGATGAGAGGGTTTGGTCGCTCGCAAGGTCTGGTTTTTCTGGAATTAGTGAATATGGGACGACCGTGTGGACAGGTGATATTGATGCATCATGGGAAGCATTGACACACAACTTGCAGCTTGGACTTACAGCATCGATGTCCGGTATGCCTTATTTTACTACGGATGCTGGAGGTTTTTCAGGTGAACCTTCTTCTGAGTTGTACACCCGTTGGATGCAGGCAGCCGCTTACATGCCGATTTTTCGCTCTCATGGAGCGGATGGAGCACGGGAGCCCTGGGCTTTTGGAGAACAATCTGAAGCTATTGTAACGCAGGCCATAAGACAGCGTTATCGCCTGCTTCCTTATATCTATTCAGCTGTCCAAGATACGACTGAAAAGAATCTCCCATTGATGAGGCCGCTTGTTTTTGATTATCAAAAGGACTCGAACGTATTCAACCTAGAAGACCAGTGGATGTTCGGGCCATCGTTGCTTATCGCTCCTGTTCATAAGGAAGGAAGTTCAAAGCGAGGCGTTTATCTCCCTGATGGAAACTGGTATGAATGGGATGGGCAAGAAGTTTACGAAGGGGGACAAACGATCAGTTATGGCGCACCATTAGCGAAAATTCCTGTGTTTGTTAAAGAAGGATCGATCATTCCTCTGGGAGAAGATATTCAGTATGTAGGGGAAAAGCCAAATAATCTGATTACCTTAAGAATTTACCCTTATCAGTCCGGTGGCCTTTCCACGTATACCTTATATGAAGATGATGGGTCTACCTATAAGTATGAAGAGGGGACCTTTGCGACAACGGAAATTACAGCAGAGAAGCAGAAAGATGAGACGCTGGTGACCATTGGAAAAAGGCAAGGCTCCTATGAAGGAATGGTTGAAAAACGAACCTACACCGTCGAATTGCCATTCGAGGAGTCTCCGAAATGGATTAAAGTTAACGGAGAGAAACTTGAATCAGTAAAAGAATCAGACGGTATAGCTAAGAACAACTCTTTCGAATATGACGAAAAACAAAAAACGATTCAGATAAAAACTAAAGCTAAGTCAGATGGTGAACTAACAATCAGAGTGAAACATAAGGGTGAAAAATAATGAAAAAGGTCCGCGGAGTATATCCACGGACCTTTTTCATTGATGTTTAATGCTTATTCTTGCCTTTACCTTTTGCTTTTTCTGTTTTCTTATCATTGTGGAAAAAGATTTTTACTTTCTTCGCTTCATCCACAGGAACATTCACATAGGTTGTCTTGTTTTCTTCATCATAAAAGTATGTGTTTTCGTTTTGCTTCACTTCTTCTGCAGAGTCTACTTCTTTGTACTTCGTAGAGGCCGCTTGGACTTTTCGTGGCATGTTTTCGTTGTTTAACTTCAACGTGTATGTTTCAAGGGCAGAATCATAATTAGAAACCTTCTGGTTAGACGTGAACTCAACATGCTTCCCTTTACGATTTAGGTTAAAGGTCGTTTCATTATACTCCCCGTTCTTGTAATCTTCCGTCTCTCCATCGTCTTCGATGAATGTGTAAGAAGACTTGTCTTCCAAGTACGTATCCAGGATCAAGTTCTCTAATGGTTTTTCACCTGTGTGTTTCTGGACATTACGGTGAGGGATGATGTCGCCTTTTTTGACGTAAAGCGGAAGTGTACCTAAGTCAGCTTCTTTGTTGATCGTTTGACCGCCCGCGTGCTCTTCACCAGTCCAATAATCTACCCACGTTTCACCTTCTGGAAGGTAAACATCTCTAGAAGTGGCTCCTTCTTCAACGACAGGAGCAACAAGAAGAGAAGATCCAAACATGAACTGTTGGTTGATATCATAGGTGTTTTCGTCCTCTTGGAACTGGTAAACAAGCGGCTGTTGAACTGGAGTTCCATTTTCACTTGCCTCAATAAAGGCATTGTACAAGTAAGGCATCAGCTTGTAGCGCTGTTCGATATACTTCTTACTGATTTCTTCAACTTCTTCTCCATATTGCCACGGTTCTTGCCCGGGAATATCTTTTGCATCTGGATCAAACGCTACGGTACTTCCGTTATCTGCATGTATACGAGAGAAAGGAATGAATACGCCGAATTCGATCCAACGTGCAAATAGTTCTGGAGTTGGACGCTTGGCGAATCCTCCAATGTCATTACCTACAAATGGTACACCGGATAAACTGACATTGTTATTCATTGGGATAGCTAAACGCATAGACTCCCATGAACTTTCGTTATCACCTGTCCAAAGTGTGCTGTAACGTTGGGAGCCTGCGTACATGTCCCTGGTAAGTACAAATGGACGCTTGTTAGGTTTTAAGATATCAAAGGCTTTGTCAGAGGACATTGCTTCATAATGAGCAAACATGTTGTGGAATTCGGAGTGCAACATGTCTCCGTATTTAACATCAAGAGGCTGAGTCTTGGTAGGAGTATCAAAAACTGCAGGTTCATTCATATCGTTCCAAATGCCATCTACCCCAGCTTCGAAAATCTTACGGTGGCTTTCCGCCCACCAGTCACGAACATCTTCTTCTGCAAAGTCAGGGAAGACTGAATCTCCAGGCCACACTTCTCCAACATAAGGACTGCCGTCAGGATTAGTAGCCCAATAGTCATTGGCGGTTCCTTCATCGTACATGTAGTAGCCTTCATCTACTTTAATTCCTGGATCACTTACTGCAACAGAACTTACACCTTTGTCTTGGAGCCATTGATTAAAGGCAGCAGGGTCTTCAGTAAAGTCTTCGCCCCATGTGAAGTTTCGGTAGCCATCCATGTGATCAATGTCCAGGTGAACACCATCAAGAGGAATATCTTTCTCACGATATTTTTCTACGATTCCTTTGATTTCATCAGCTGTTTCGTAACCCCATTTACTCTGGTGGAGTCCGATCGCCCATTTTGGAGGACGTTGCATAGTCCCTGTCAATTGACTGTATCGTGACAGCACATCTTGGATCTCAGGTCCGTAGGCGAAATAATAGCTGAGCTGACCATCGTTTGCGTAAAAGTAATAGTAGTCGTCACTCTCACTAGCCATTTCATAGTAGGAACGATTGCTGTTATCAAAAAAGATACCATAAGCTTTTTCATCTTTTAGCCCGATGAAAAATGGTATCGTCGTGTAAAGGTATTTCGTATCTTTATTATAATTATAAGCATCGTTGTTCCACATGCCCATACTGTCTCCACGGCGGTTCAAGTCCCCAGCCTGTTCACCAAAACCATAAAAAGCTTCATCGTTAGACGTGTCCTTAAAGACATAAGGCTTACCGTCTTCATACCCAGCACCATAGTCCATGTTATCCTGGTTGATGACATTTCCTTCACTGTCTAAAAACTTAATTCCAAAAGGCTGCTTGTTAATCTTCACTGTGATCTCATCGGTAGAAATGGAAATCGTATCTTCAGTTTCTTCCATTTCAAAGCTTGGAGTATCCCAATTGTTTTCAGTAATGGCTGCAGTTTCTTTTTCTTCTTCTCCTTGCTTCAGAATCGAGATTTTAGCAACATCATCTGTCTTTAGCTTGATGTGAGCTTTGTAGTTATCAGATAGTACAAGCTTCACTCCATCATCAATAGCTTCGACAGACTGAACCATCAGCTTTTGCTGCATAGCAGCTGCTTTATCCAGTTCTTTTTCCGGATAGGTATCAGCTACAGCCAATACACTGGATTCCGGGATGACAGACGGCAGTAATAAAGTTGTCGCTACAGTCATCGTGGCTAAACCTTTGCCAATCTTCTTCGTCTTGTGCTTTTTCTCCAAAATCAATCACCTCTTTTTAAAATTTGTGTGCAATACATGTCATTTTTTAGGATGTATTTAATATGTATGCACATTTTAATTGTATAAGATGATCTATTTATTTGGCAATTAGTCGTATAAGAGCATTTTTATGGTAATAATGGATTAAATGTAGAGTTAAAAGTACTGGGCTAATCGTATTTACAGAAATATTACATCCATATAAAAATAAACACTTAGTATTAGTGGGCCATTATACTATTTTCCTGAAATGAGTATATATGTGTATACTTTGTGAATGACAGACTATTATAGACACATGTCCATGTGCATGATTTAAAGGGAAAATATGTATACAAGTGAAGTTACAATAAGTGAAGCATACGATTGTGCGTCTCTCATTAATCTTATAGAATGATACAAAGAAACTTTTGAAAAAAGGTGTTTTTATATGCAAAAATACATGGTTATCGGAGCAGGAATATTAGGCGCATCAACCGCCTACCACTTAGCGAAAAAGGGGGCTGATGTAACAATCATTGACCGTAATGACCGGGGACAGGCGACTGAGGCAGCAGCCGGAATCGTATGCCCCTGGTTATCGCAAAGACGGAATAAAAAGTGGTACCGTCTCGTCAAAGGCGGGGCAAGATATTACCCTGAATTGATTGAAATGTTGAAAGAAGATGGAGAAAGAGAAACCGGATACAGCCGTGTAGGGGCTATCAGTCTTCATACCGATGAGAAAAAACTCGATCAAATGGTCGAGCGTGCGTTTAAGCGAAGAGAGGATGCCCCGGAAATCGGGGAGATCACTCGACTATCTCCTGAGGAAACAAAAGAGAAGTTTCCTCTTTTGGCAGAAGAGTATGGATCTGTGCATGTGAGTGGAGCTGCCCGTGTTGATGGGCGAGCGTTGAAAGCGGCTCTTTTGAATGCTGCACAAAAGAACGGAGCGACGTTCATCCAAGGTGATGCTTCTCTTATCTATCAAGAAGGAAAGGTGACAGGTGTCAAGGTGAATGGCGAAACCATAGATGGGAAGGTACTCGTGACTGCAGGAGTCTGGGCAAAATCACTGCTAGACCCCATTGGAGTGGAATTTTTAGTTTCTTCTCAGAAGGCCCAGATTGTCCACCTTGATATGCCGAACACAGACACCAGTCAGTGGCCCGTTGTAATGCCCCCAAATAACCAATACATGCTCTCTTTCGACGGCGGACGCATTGTTGCAGGGGCGACCCATGAAGATGATGTTGGGTTTGATCAAAGACCGACCGCCGGCGGGATGCATTATATTTTTGATAAGGCATTGGAAGTTGCCCCTGGGTTATATGACAGTACATTAGTAGAAACACGGGTTGGTTTTCGTCCCTTTACCCCAGGATTTTTGCCTGTGTTTGGACCAGTGCCGAATATCGATGGGTTATTGGTGGCAAATGGGTTAGGTGCCTCCGGATTAACGTCTGGACCATACCTCGGCGCAGAATTGGCGAAGCTCGCATTAGGAGCGACAACAGAACTTGACCCGGCTGAATATGATGTAGCGGAAGCGGTTCGTTCAGAATAAAGGATTCAGTTCAGTAAAACTCATACGAAAAGGGGCTGGGACATAATTAAAAGCATCCAATCTAAAGACGAACAAATTAAGGATAAGGAAATTTAGAAGTAATCAATGGCTCTGAATGACCGCTTCGGAAATACACTCCGCTTTTCGCGGGCGGCTGGTGAGCCTCTTCACGCTGCGCACTGTGGGGTCTCACCGATGCCTTCCTCCCGCAGAAGTCTCCGTGTATTTCCTACGCTGGAATGGTCTAATTCCTTCTTCTACATGTTTAGTTTTCTCAGCGTAGACA
>NZ_JRNX01000920.1 GCF_000786645.1 Halobacillus sp. BBL2006 | reverse complement strand
TGTATCTGCCACAGACGGTGCCAGAAATTTTTCAGTGCCGATGATGTTGTTTGCATGTACCTCTCCTCCTTGTTTTATTGTCGAATAACTATGAATATTTGAATATATGAACAAATTTTACCATAGATGGGATGGAAGATGTAGGAAGGCGATCGACCTAGGAATTTTCATGCACTCTTTTCCAAAAAAAGGGTTAGAAACGTTTAACAAGTCTATGGAACGGTTACTGTTACCTCTGAAATGAAAATATTACCAAAGGGGATGATAGAATTATAAAATTTAAGAGGAGGAAGTTGAATGAAGAAATTTGTAGCGGCTCTGTTTTCTTTAGGGTTGATTTTTAGCAGCGCGGGTATGGTAAGCGCAGACGAAAGTAACGACAAGGATTGTTCTGATTTCGATTCGACCGAAGCTGCCGAGCAATATTGGGCAGACAATGGCTATGATGAAAACAATGACCCTGACGGTTTGGATCGTGATAAAGATGGTACACCGTGTGAAAGCTTATCCGGAGGTAGTGACGACGCCACGAGCGATGACAGCTCCTCAGATGATTCTATGGATAGTGAGGAATCCTCTGAAGAATCCATGAGTGAAGAAAACATGGAAGAAGGCGGAGAAATGCCGGATACCTCTGCACCATATGCTACATATGCGTTGTTGGGTGCTGGATTGATGGCGATTGGCGGCTCAGTTTTGGTATTCCGTAAACAGCATCACTAATAGTTTTTGATCATCATCCCCACTCGGGCGGGCGGATCGCCTGCCCTCTTTTGTTAGTTTGAGTTATTATTCCTTACTTGATGAAAGTTCCCGGTGTTTTAATAACGATGCCATTACTAAAGACGCTTACCGAATAATTTTAGTGATTCTTTATAT
>NZ_JRNX01000098.1 GCF_000786645.1 Halobacillus sp. BBL2006 | reverse complement strand
ATACATGAACTAGGTCATGTTCTAGCTGCCCTTGCTTTTCGTACAGAACAAAGTACCATCAATGTTGGTTCTGGCATACCGCTTATTAAAGGTAAAATTGGAAAAGTGCGATTCAACATTCGATGTCTAGTATTTCATGGAGCCCATTCTATTAATGAGCGTAAGGATGAGTTTAGCGATCATCAAAAAGCCTGGATTTGCTTAGGTGGTCCGCTTTTGAATGCCATTGTCTTCTTCCTTCTGTTCTTAACACCTTCATTTGACCGCTTTAGTCCTGTCACATTATTTTATTTATTTAATGGTTATTTGGCGATAGCGAACCTGATTCCTTTTCGAATTAAAGAAAAGAAATCGGATGGGTACCGCTTCATACAATGTATAAAAAACGACGGAACTAGACGGGGTTGAACATACCGAAACTTTTATGTATGCTATTAGCTAGGTGCGAAACCGTCACCAATGGGGGAACGAGAATGAAGAAGAAAAACTGGACGTTATTTGCAGTGCTGTTAGTATTCAGTTTGTTTTGGGGATTCTATTACTGGTTCGGAATCGTACAGTAAACAAGACTAATAAATTCTAAAAGTAACGGTAATTATGAGCAATGGTTGTTAAAACGGTCCGTAGAATTACTATTCAGTATAATAAAGTCTATTTTCTTAAATGATGAGGGGTTACTATGTTAATTCGATATAAAAAATCGTTCGAAAAGATTGCCATGGGTCTCTTATCTTTCATGCCTGAAGTAGCAGATGTAAAGGTGCTTCAGGAAATAGTTAAAGAGTACGAAGTCAATCCCGACTGGAATCTTTTCCTATGGAAGGATGAAGATATTCTTGGTGCGATTGGTGTGCGCATTGAAGGTGACGAGGCAGTAATACAGCATGTATCCGTCAATCCGTCTCACCGGAATTTGGGTATTGGAAAAAGAATGATCCATCGTATCCAAGAGCAGTTAGGCAATCAGTATCATGTTCGTGCGGATGTGGCCACAGAATCATTTTATGATAAATGTGAAGCTGAAAGCCCATCCTCACAAGTTTAGAGACTTGAGAAAAGGAGGTGTCCTTAGACACCTCCTTTACTTTTGGTTTTCACTTATGCCTTCGCTTCGAATGTTTGTGAATCAAATAGTAGTTGGATAGATTGCTGGGCAGTCCGTAAGAGACTCCCCATCGATCACATGTACTCTTGACGAGGGCTTTCAAATGTGGATCATATATGGGCAATAAAAAGCTCCTGTAAGGTTGATTATTATTCAGGTTGTCACGAATGGACCCAATCCTGTCAAAAATCTCTTCCTTTTCAAGTCCAAGTGCTTCGAGGGACTTAGAAATATCCTCGTACCGTTTTGCACACCTTTCGATAAGTATTTTAGCCCCTTTGAAGTTTTTTCTTCGATAATGGTACATACATACCGCGAGCTGGATGAGAAAAACCCATACGGAGTTCCTATTTTTCGGATCTACGTTCTTCCAATGTTCTTCGAGAACTTCATGGCATTCAAAATAATCCCGAGTTCCATGAAAATGTGCTAAGTATTCGATATATAAATTAGGGTACATTGAATAAGCCTCCACGACTAATAGTCTAATTTCATTGTAATCGACATTTAGAGACTTTCACAAGTTATCAAGTTGTAATTAACGGAGGTCTAAATCTTTGGTAAAATAAAGACGGTAATTGATCATAAAGGAAGAATACAATGACAAAAAGCTATCAAGTAAAAGTAGACGGTTTTGAAGGTCCTCTAGACCTTCTTTTACATCTTATCAATCGTTATGAGATTGATATTTATGATATACCTGTGTCCCAGATTACGGACCAATACATGCATTATATCCATACGATGAAAGAGCTGGAGCTCGACTTAGCGAGTGAATATCTAGTCATGGCTGCCACATTGCTGGCGATAAAAAGTCAGATGCTGCTGCCGAACCCGAATGTCGACGATCCGGATGAAGTTGAAATGGAAGATGATCCAAGAGAAGAGCTCATGCGCAAATTGATTGAGTACAGAAAATATAAACAGGCAGCTGAGCAGTTGAAAGAGAAAGAGTTAGATGCCAATCGCATCTATACACGACCTCCTATGAGTAAAGATGAGTTAGGTGGAGACGATGCCCCTGAACTGAAACCAGGAGAAGCCTCCATTTATGACATGATTCAAGCAATGGGAAAACTTCTTAATCGGTCTAAAACCACAACTCCACAAGATACAAAGATTAAAAGAGATGAAATTCCAATTCAGATGAGAATGGATGAAATCCTTCATCAGGTGGACCTGAAGAAAGAAGGGACCCCGTTTTATGAGTTATTTGAAAAAAGAACTCGTCCACATATCGTTGTTACATTTATGGCTCTTCTCGAGTTGATGAAAAGTAATGATATCACGTGTGTACAACAGAAACATTTTGATGAATTAATAGTGTTTAAGATGGAGGATGCACCATGGAGTTAGAAGAATATAAAGCAATCATTGAGGGGATGTTATTCGCTTCTGGTGAAGAGGGGCTGACAACTCGCAAATTAAGCAATTTACTTGATGTCGGACATAAAGAACTCCTGTCAATGGTTGAGGAAATGTCCGAGGAATATAAGGAGTCTAGACGGGGAATTACGATTATGAATTCCCAAGGGACGCTACATTTGACTACGAAGCCAGAACACGCATCTTATTATAAAAAGATGATAGATTCCACAGGATCGAGTCGTTTATCTCAAGCAGCCCTTGAAACTTTAGCAATTATTGCTTATCAGCAGCCGATTACTCGGATTGAAATTGACGATCTTAGAGGTGTAAAAAGTGATCGAGCTGTTCAAACGTTAGTAAACAGAAGTCTAATTGAAGAAAAGGGACGTAAAGATGCCATAGGGCGTCCTGTTCTTTTCGGAACAACGAAGGAATTTCTCATCTATTTTGGGTTAACCTCGATTGAAGAGCTGCCTCCTCTTTCTGAATTAAAAGAACAAGAGGATGTAGAAGGCGAAGCAGACCTTTTCTTTGAAAAATTTTCGGAGCCGGATTTAACTAGTGAATAAAAAAGAGAGTGCCTTCTTTAGAGGTACTCTCTTTTTCTGTGCCCTTGAGGTTCAAGGCGTAGTTTTGCTTATGCGTTTCTGGACTCCCGGCCCCTATCCACACTTAAATAAATCATAAGCTTGTACTTTTCTGCATAGAGTTAAGCAAATGACGAGAATAGGGAGGAAGCCCTTTTGAGAAAGTGTCTTTGCATACTCACCATCTTTCTTTTGATGTTCCCGGTGTTCATGACCAAAAAGGTTCATGCAAACCCTAATATAGCTGTTTCCGCTGAGCACGCGGTGCTGATGGATGCGGAATCTGGAAGAGTCTTGTTTGAAAAAGATGCTTATGAATCGTCTTTGATTGCGAGCACAACGAAGATCATGACTGCAATCATTGCTATAGAATCTGGTAAATTGAATGAAAAAGTTAAAGTAAGCAGCCGGGCTATTCATACAGAAGGATCGTCTATTTATTTGACAGAGAATGAAAAGATACCACTCAAAGACCTTGTTTATGGGTTAATGCTGCGCTCAGGAAATGATTCAGCGGTCGCAATAGCTGAACACGTCGGCGGAAGTGTAGAAGGATTTACTCAAATGATGAATGAAAAGGCGCTATGGCTTGGTATGAATGATAGTCACTTTGAAAACCCTCATGGATTGGATGGGGAGACCCACTATTCTAGCGCATATGATTTAGGATTGCTGATGGCTTATGCTATGAAAAATGAAACATTTCGTGAAGTGACGGGAAGCGAAAAGTATTTATCAGAAAACCGTGATTACGCTTGGATGAACAAGAATAAATTATTGACAAGATATTATGATCCTACAAACGGAGGGAAAACAGGATTCACAAAAAAAGCTGGAAGAACCTTAGTTTCTAGCGCTGAAAAAGATGGCTTACAGTTAATAGCAGTTACATTGAACGCTCCTGATGACTGGAATGACCACATCAATATGTATGAATGGGGATTCAAGAATTTCGAGACAGTGAAACTGCAAAGTGAAGGAGTCATTGAAGCAAATGGACAAACTTATTATTTCCCGAGAGATGTCTATTTCCCTCTTACTCTTAATGAGAAAGAAGCTTTACAAGCAAGCTTTTACCGTTATCCGTCGTCAGGGCAAAATGGAATGGTCGCTGGTGTAACTCAATATTCTATTGGAAATACTCCTTTGCTAGAAGCACCCGTATGGAAGGAAAGACCGACAAAATCCTTTGTAACAGAAATAAAAGGGTTCATGTCTCAAATGATGGGGGTGGCCCCATGGTGAACCTGATCTGGGCGTTTTTAGCCGTGATTGGTATCGCCTTTGCGGCTTTTAATGGGACAATGGAAGAAGTAAATAAAGCTATATTCTCTACGTTAGATGAAGCTATTATGATTACTTTAAGTTTGACAGGTGTACTTGTCTTTTGGCTTGGTCTAATGAAGATTGCAGAGGCTGCAGGTTTATTAGATGGATTAGCGAACATTTTCCGACCTTTCGTAAAAAAAATCTTTCCAGATATTCCTGAAAATGATCCCGCCCTTGGGTATATTCTTTCAAACATGACGGCTAATATGTTTGGACTGGGTAATGCGGCTACACCTATGGGACTAAAAGCGATGAAAGAATTAAAAAGACTATCAGGAAATGAAGAAGCGAGCCGTTCTATGATCACATTGCTTGCGATTAATACGTCCTCTCTAACTTTGATTCCGACAACCGTTATCGCCATACGGATGAAATATGGTTCTGCTGACCCGACGAGTATCGTTGGAGCCACCATACTTGCTACCGTTATATCAACTGCAGCTGCGTTGATGATTGATCGCTTTTTCTATTACAAACGTAAGCGAGTGTTAAAGATATGATCAGCATTTGGCTTATACCGGGTATCATTTTAGTTATTTTGGTTACTGCTACAATGAAAAGGATTCCTTCTTATGAAGTTTTCGTAGAAGGAAGCAAAGAGGGGATCCAGATTGCAATCTCTCTTTTACCGTTTCTGCTTGGTATGATGGTGTCGATCTCTATATTTCAGGCATCAGGGGCTATGGGGGCGATTCTCAGTTTTTTCAAACCCTTCATGGCGGCTGTTGGTGTTCCTGCTGATATTCTTCCACTGGCGCTTATCAGGCCGATCTCCGGGACTGCCGCACTCAGCGTAACTACTGAACTCATTCGTACGTATGGACCTGACTCTTTTATCGGTCAGCTTGCATCGGTTATGCAAGGAAGTACGGACACGACTTTATATATTATTACGGTCTACTTCGGAGCTGTCGGAATTAAACGTATGGGGGACGCCTTAAAGGTTGGACTACTTGCAGATTTAGTTGGTATAATAGCATCGATCATTATTGTGATCATCCTATTTCACTAATAGGGTGGTTTTTTTGTTCAAATCTTTCAAGAATGTGTATAATGTAAATGAGCTGAGGAGCCGCGCTGGAATTAGTCAGCGGGGCTTGCTGTTATGCTGTAATTATATTTTGAAAAATGAAAGAAATTTATAGAAGGTTGGTGAGGGTCCCATGGCTAACATGGAACGACTACAAAAGGTGATCGCTCACGCGGGTGTAGCATCACGAAGAAAAGCAGAAAAATTGATTGCGGAAGGTAAAGTAAAAGTGAACGGAAAAACGGTTACTGAGTTAGGAACGAAAGTCAGTAGTAACGATGAAGTGGAAGTAGAAGGTGTGCCGATCGATAAGGAACAGCCCGTATATTACTTGCTTTATAAGCCTCGTGGAGTAATTTCAAGTGTAAGTGATGATAAAGGGAGAAAAGTGGTAACAGATTACCTTCCAGAAGTGGAAGAACGAATTTTTCCAATCGGTCGATTAGATTATGATACTTCAGGTTTGATTCTGCTTACCAATGATGGTGAATTTGCAAATTTGCTTATGCACCCTAAGCATGAAGTAGATAAAGTATATATCGCTAAAACCAAAGGTATTCCTACAAAAGAGCAGCTTCAACAACTTAAAAAAGGAATGTCAGTAGATGGAGAATATTTGAAAGCAGTCCATGCGAAAATTATGTCTACTGATGCAAAGAAAAATACTGCTATCGTTCAGATCATCCTTCATGAAGGGAAGAATCGTCAGGTGAGAAGAATGTTTGATGCGCTCGGTTATCCTATCGATAAATTGAAGAGGGAGCGCTACGGCATGTTGGATCTGAAGGGTATGAATGCAGGGGATGCTCGTCCTCTAAAACCATTTGAAGTTAAACAGCTTCGTCAACTGGCAGAAGAAAATGTTAAATAAAGTTCAAATTTACCGTTTCCAATCAATGTTATAATGACTTGGGAGTGAATCATTATGAAAGAATCAACTTTGAAGAAAAAGAGAAAGCGCTTAATTTTCCGTACTTCATTACTTGCAGTGATGGTAGGCTTGGTTATTTTTGCTATAGTATCAACGCTCAAAGATGATAAAGCTGTCATTGCTAAAGGTGAACAGGCACCGAACTTTCAGCTAGAGAAATTCGGTTCTGGTGGTGAAACGATTGAATTGAGTGAATTAGAAGGCAAAGGTGTTATGTTGAATTTCTGGGCTACTTATTGCGGTCCATGCAAAGATGAAATGCCTTATATGGAGAAGCTTTATCCGAAGTATAAAGAAAAAGGGGTAGAAATTCTTGCAGTGAATTTGGATACGACTGAACTTGTCGTTAAGCGATTCATAGATCGGTATGATTTGACATTCCCAGTATTACAGGATAAGGGTGGCCAAGTCATGGATCTCTATAATATCGGTCCAATTCCTACAACACTTTTCATTAACGATGAAGGTGAGATTGTTGAGCAAGTTACCGGCCCACTTACTTTGAGTAAACTTGAAGGCTATCTTCAACAAATAACACCAGAGGAGTAGAGTCTACTTGAAATTGTGAGGTTTTATTATGAAAGAAATTACATGTGAATGTGGTCATGTGAATCCGGAGGGAACGGTACTCTGTGAATCATGTGGTAAACCGCTCGAGCAAAATCAACACATTGATGGAAATGATGAAAAGCAACTTCTCAATATGAGGTACGATGGAAGTGCCAGACGTTCGCAAACTTATAATCGCACTTATATTGATAAAGTTTGGAATTTCTTTTCATCTGTCAAGGTAGGGGTGTGGCTGATCGTCCTCACTTTAATTGCATCTGCTATCGGTACAATTCTTCCTCAAGAGATGTACATACCGCCAAATGTTGATGCCTCAACCCACTACCGAGATCAATATGGTATATTTGGGCAAATTTATTATCAATTAGGGTTGCATAACACGTTCAGTTCATGGTGGTACATGCTGTTACTTGCTTTAATTGGAATTTCTATTGTCATTGCAAGTATCGACAGATTTTTCCCGCTATACAAAACGTTGAAAAGACAAAAACCTAAACGCCACGAGCTTTTTATGAAAAAACAGAGGATATTCGGAGAAACAAAGTCAAATCAGATTGATATCGAACGGTACAAAAATAACCTGAAGAAGCGTCACTATAAGATTAGAGAACAAGATGGCCATTTATTGGCTGAGAAAAACCGTTTTGCAAGGTGGGGGCCTTATGTCAATCATATCGGTTTGATTGTATTTTTAATTGGATCTCTGATGCGCTTTGTTCCGGCGTTTTATATTGATGAATTTGTCTGGGTCCGTGAAGGGGAAACGGTAATGATTCCAGGAACGGATGGAAAATACTACATGAAGAATAATGATTTCATTCTAGAAACCTATGACGAGAATGATGAGCGCTTTAAGGAAGCTATTCAAAACCAAGGGGCACCTGTCCCGAAAAATTTCCAGACGGATGCTGTCATTTATGAACGAACGGATGAGATTGTTCCTGGTAAGGAGCCTGAACTAGAAAAAATAAAAGATTCTTCCGCAAAGATGAACCATCCTATTAAGTTTGATGACTATGCGCTTTATCAAGCAAGCTATCAATTGAATGAATTTAAGCAAATGACATTCAAAATTCACGATAAAGACAACGAGGACACCAACTACGGTGAGTTTACAGTCGACTTAACGAATCCAAAATCCGAATATACTTTGGACAGTGGTTACCGGGTAGTTATTGAAGATTATTATCCCGAGTATAAAATGGAAGATGGACAGCCGGTTTCCATTTCAAAATATCCTAAGAATCCTGCATTTGTCTTTAACGTGTACCCTCCAGGAGAAACTGATCCTGAAACAAGCTTTCTTGGAATAGGTGCCAACGTTGATGCTAGTGGAGAAAATGAATTCAAGCTTGGGTTGGTCAACTTTGATGTACGTGATGTTACCGGCTTAACGGTTAAAAAAGATCATACTCTTTGGCTCATCGCTATCGGTGGAGCGATCTTCATGATTGGAGTTATTCAAGGCATGTATTGGAACCACCGTCGTATATGGCTTCAGCCTAAAAAAGATGGGGTTTGGATTGCGGGTCATACGAATAAAAACTGGTTTGCCTTGAGACGTGACATCGAAAAAGTCATTGAAGGTACCCATATCAATGAACCTATCGATCAGTATGAGATGAAAGATCATCAAGCCATAGTGAGCGAGGAGGAAGAAAATGGACTTAAGTACAATCAGCAGTAATTTGCTGTACGCAGCTTTTTTCATCTATTTAATAGCGACGTTTTTCTTTGGAGGAACGATTCGTGATAAAAATAAAGGAAAAAGCAAAGTGGCGGGGAACATTGGGATTACGTTAACGATCATTGGGTTTCTGACTCAGGTGGGCTATTTTATCACTAGATGGATCGCCAGTCACCATGCACCAGTCAGTAACTTATTTGAATATACTACTTTCTTTGGGATGATGTTGGTCTTTGCTTTTATCGTTCTGTATTTTATTTACCGAGTAGACTTGCTTGGATTATTCGCCTTGCCGATTGCTTTGTTAGTTATCGCTTTTGCGAGCATGTTTCCGACAGAGATTTCACCTTTGGTGCCTTCACTGCAGTCCCATTGGCTTTACATTCACGTAACTACTGCTTCGCTTGGGCAAGGAATTTTGTCTGTGAGTTTCGTTGCAGGATTGATCTTCCTTATTCGCCAAGTCGATCAGACGAAAAAATCAAAACATACTTCATGGCTTGAGTTTGTTATTTACGTGATTGCCTCAACCATAGCATTCATCGTGATTACCTCAGCATTCAGTGTGATGGGCTATGAAGAAACGTTTAAAGCACCTGTAAATGGACAGGTAGTCGACATTACTTATGAAGTTCCGGCGATTGCAGGCCCAGCTGGAGGCGAACTTATTTCAGAAGAAGGCCTATCTCCTCTGTTCCTTACACCTGAATGGATGAGGGGAGAAGAAGCTGCCAAAAAGTTAAATACGTTTATTTGGTCTTTATTAGGAGGGCTGTTCATTTACGGATTAGCTCGACTGATATTAAGGAAACGCGTAGCTGCAGCGATTCAACCGCTTCTGAAGAAAGTGAACCCTGAACTAGTAGATGAAGTTTCCTACCGTTCGGTAGCAATTGGATTTCCTGTATTTACCTTGGGAGCAATTATATTTGCATCTATTTGGGCCCAGCAAGCATGGGACCGTTTCTGGGGTTGGGATCCTAAAGAGGTATGGGCGCTTATAACATTCTTTTTCTATGCGGCTTATTTGCATCTAAGGTTATCA
>NZ_JRNX01000919.1 GCF_000786645.1 Halobacillus sp. BBL2006 | reverse complement strand
ATACATTCTGTTCTTCTTTTTCTTTTCGTTGTTTTTCGTAATGTTCTTCCGCCAACTTATCGACTTCTTTCTTAAGTTCGTCGACCATGATATCTTCAGGTACTTTACGGATGATTTCACCGTGTCGGAATAGAAGACCTTCTCCTCTGGCGCCGGCGATTCCGATATCAGCCTCACGGGCTTCTCCGGGTCCGTTGACCGCACATCCAAGGACAGCAACTTTAATTGGAGCTTTGATCGACTGAATATATTCTTCCACTTCGTTTGCAATGGAAATCAGATCAATCTCAATACGGCCGCAAGTTGGGCAGGAAATGAGAGTAGCAGCATTTGAGGCAAGACCAAAGGACTTGAGCAGCTCTTTTGCTACTTTAACTTCTTCCACAGGATCAGCACTTAAGCTGATTCTAACTGTACTACCAATTCCTTTGCTGAGAATTGCTCCTAGCCCAGCAGCACTTTTGACGGTACCGGCAAACAACGTACCAGACTCAGTAATCCCCAAGTGAATTGGATAATCGAAAGCAGCTGCAGCTTTTTCGTACGCTTCAATCGCTAACTTCACATCAGAAGCTTTCAAAGATACGATAATGTCGTGGAAATCTAGATCTTCAAGAATTTTAATGTGATGAAGAGCGCTTT
>NZ_JRNX01000918.1 GCF_000786645.1 Halobacillus sp. BBL2006 | reverse complement strand
CACGGCGTGGGGGTTCAAGTCCCTCCACCCGCATTCATGCGGAAGTAGTTCAGTGGTAGAACACCACCTTGCCAAGGTGGGGGTCGCGGGTTCGAATCCCGTCTTCCGCTCCATTTTCAAGAGCTACTTAACTAACAATCAACACGATATTAACATAAAAATTGCCAAGCCGGGGTGGCGGAATTGGCAGACGCACAGGACTTAAAATCCTGCGGTGGGTTTCCACCGTGCCGGTTCGAGTCCGGCCCTCGGCACCATAATCTCATATGCGCCCGTAGCTCAATTGGATAGAGCGTCTGACTACGGATCAGAAGGTTAGGGGTTCGACTCCTCTCGGGCGCGCCATTATACGGGAAGTAGCTCAGCTTGGTAGAGCACTTGGTTTGGGACCAAGGGGTCGCAGGTTCGAATCCTGTCTTCCCGACCATTCCCTAATTCAATGGGGCCTTAGCTCAGCTGGGAGAGCGCCTGCTTTGCACGCAGGAGGTCAGCGGTTCGATCCCGCTAGGCTCCACCATAGTTTATTTTGATCTTTGAAAACTGAACGAACCAACCAGTACGTCAAAA
>NZ_JRNX01000097.1 GCF_000786645.1 Halobacillus sp. BBL2006 | reverse complement strand
GGCGGGTTTTTTCTTTGCGAAAAACTGGCTTTTCCTACGTTAGGGAACAGAAACTATGAGAACGGGAACAGAGGAAAGGGGAACGGGAACAGAGGCGAGAAGACCGGGAACAGAGAAGAGTTGTTAAGGAACAGACATGTCCGCACTCCCCCAACTGTAACTTATCCACGCCAATCCTAATTCGAAGCGAATTTCACAAATAATACATACATATCTCAATATCTTTCATCCATTTACGTGGACCTGCATACGATAGAGTAATACTCGATTAGGAGGGAGAAATTTTATGGATGAAGAGAAGAGTTTCGTAATCGCCGAAGACGACTGGTCCCTCCATCGGAAAGGCTATGACGATCAACGGCGACATCAGGAAAAAGTGAAAGATGCGATGAATAAACAACTGCCGGATTTGATTACCGAAGAGAACATTGTTATGTCGAATGGGAAGCGTGTCGTCAAGATACCTATACGTTCGCTTGATGAATATAAGATTCGTTACAACTATGAGAAAAATAAACATGCAGGTCAAGGAGATGGAGACAGCGAGGTCGGTGATGTGGTCGCTCAAGCACCTCAGCCGTCGAAAGGAAAGCCTGGCGATGGCGATGGTGCTGGCGATCAAGCTGGCGAGGATTACTATGAAGCAGAGGTGTCTCTAGCTGAATTGGAGGAAGCTTTATTTAAAGAGTTGACGCTTCCGAACCTCGATGAAAAAGAGAAAGACAACATCGTTCATACCGATATTGAATTCAGTGATATTCGTAAAACGGGGTTGACTGGGAACATTGATAAGAAGCGGACGATGTTAGAAGCTTATAAAAGGAATGCTCTTGGTGGAGAGGCTTCTTTTTCTCCGATTTATCCAGAGGACATTCGATTTAAAACGTGGAATGAAAAAACGAAACCGCAATCGAAAGCTGTTGTCATAGCGATGATGGATACGAGCGGTTCAATGGGTCAATGGGAAAAGTATATGGCGAGAAGTTTCTTCTTTTGGATGAACCGCTTCTTAAATAAAAACTATGAAACCGTAGAAATAGAATTTGTTGCTCACCATACCCAGGCAAAAGTAGTCAGTGAAGAAGACTTTTTCTCGAAAGGAGAGAGTGGCGGTACAATTTGCTCATCTGCCTATCGCAAGGCTTTAGAGTTGATCAATACGAAGTATTCTCCAGAACGATATAACATCTATCCATTCCACTTCTCTGACGGAGATAATTTAACTTCGGATAACAAACGATGCCTGGCTTTAATTGAAGAGTTGATAGAAGTATCCCAAATGTTCGGGTATGGAGAGGTAAATCAATACAACCGTTCTTCCAGCTTAATGCAGGCGTATAAGGGGATTGATCATCCGAAATTCCGCTACTATATTTTACGCAAAAAAGCAGACGTTTTTCACGCGATGATGCAATTCTTCAGTGAAGAAAGTGCTGAACAAATTTTAAGTTAAAAAAGGAAAAGCCAAGCAACAGTGGTTGCTTGGCTTTTTTATTGTTTGATAAGTTAAATTTATCTTGTTTTCATCACGTAGCTCGTGTAAAATAAAGATCGTGCATCTTGTTCATTTATAATATTTATATTTACCCACAATAATTATATCATGATTTAAAAGGGAAGTCAAAGAGAGAATCAAAAAAGTGACGGAGTGGTGGTTCTATTGGATAAAAATATGGATTGGCAGCGAGAACAATCACGGATTAATTTTATTAAAGAATTAGTAGAAGAAAAGAAACAACAGGTGATTACGGATACTGCTTCTATGAAAGAAGATATATTCCAATTGCGAAAGGGCTTTTGGGACGATGTGACAGTGAATATTGACGAACCTGATGAAGCTGTTGAGACATACGCAAGTATTAAACAGCAAGCAGAATTATTGTCAGAGCGAGAACGTAGTTTCGGGCAGTTCCATAAACTTGTAGATATGTATGATCGTCAGCAGAACTCTCCCTATTTTGGGCGGATTGATTTTGTAGAGGACAAAGACAAAGAATCCGTCTATATTGGAATTGGTTCTTTAATGGATAAAGATAGAGAAGACTTTTTAATTTATGATTGGAGAGCTCCGATCTCAAGTATGTATTATGATTATTCTCCGGGGCCAGTTCGTTATGAGACACCTGAAGGGGAAGTTGAGGGAGAGATGGAACTTAAGCGCCAGTTCATCATTCGGGGCGGAGAGTTAAAAGGAATGTTTGACACAGGGATAACCATTGGAGATGAACTGCTGCAGCAAGCGCTTGGTGGAAATGCAAGTGCTCATATGAGAGGGATTGTGGCAACGATCCAAAAGGAACAAAATAAAATCATTCGTTATGGCCGTAATCAAATGCTTATCGTTCAGGGGGTGGCTGGAAGCGGGAAGACTTCTGCGGCTATGCAAAGGATCGCTTATTTACTTTATCGTGATCGCAAGTCGATTACAGCTGATCAAATTCTTTTATTCTCTCCGAACCATATGTTTATGAGCTACGTTTCTTCGGTTTTGCCTGAACTTGGCGAAGAGAATATGCGTCAGACGACTTTCAAGGAGTATGCAGCGGCTCGTATTGATCAGGAATTTATGATCGAAACACCATTTGAACAACTTGAATACTTGCTCGACCCACTAATAGATGACTGGTATGAAGAACGTGTCAATGCAATACAGCTTAAATCGACGCTCTCTTTTAAATATCGAATGGATGATTACTTAGAAGAATTACGACAAGCAGGTATGTACTTCAAAAACATTACGTTTAAAGGAAAGAAGATAATCACCGCCTCTGAATTGAGAAAATACTTTTATCGTTTGAACGGGAGTATGCCTAACAGGATTGAAAGTGTGAAACAGTGGATTCTACAAAAGTTAGAGGATGTAGAAAAAGAAGAAAGAACAAAAGACTGGCCTGTGGAGGAAGCAGCGTTATTGAGTAAAGAAGATTATTTAAACACCTTTAAAGAATTAGAAAGCCGGCAAAAGTTCAATGAAGAGACTTTTGATGATTTTGATAGGGAGCAGGAGCTTTTAGTCCAATTAGTCGTTGAACGATCGCTTCGTCCGTTGAGGAAGAAAGTAAAAAAATTAAAATTCATTCACATGAGGAAGCTTTATTACCAGTTTTATCAATCATTAAAGTCCGAAAGCGCATCTCTGGATGGAGTTGCTTCTTGTACTCAAGCTGCCCTTCGAAAGAAATATTTATATGCTGAGGATCTGACTCCTTTCCTTTATCTGAAGGACCAAATCGAGGGGAGAAGAGCGAATACGGATATTCGGCACATTTTTATTGATGAAGCTCAGGATTATTCTCCTTTTCAAATGGAATATATTCAACAGTTATTTCCTAATGCGCGATTTAATTTGTTAGGTGATTATAATCAAGCGATTCACACGCTCTACTCGGAAGTTCCAAGCGTTTTAGAGGAAACTCAAATGACTGGTAATGCAGAAAGGATTCTTTTAATGCGCAGTTATCGTTCTACTAAACCTATCGTTGAATTTACTAAGCCGATCATTCCTGGTGGTGACCAGATCGAAGCATTTAATCGTGATGGTGAAAAGCCTAGATTACATGAGGTCGGTATGGATATGATTGAACAGCTGGTAACGACGATCAACCATAGGCAGACAGAAGGATATGAAACGATCGCTGTTCTTACTCGGACGAAGAAAGCAGCGGTGAACTTGCATGGTCAATTAAGCAAGTTTGTAGATGGAAAACTAATTTATAAAGAATCGCAAACGTTCGAAAAAGGAATTCTTGTCCTGCCTGCTTATTTAGCAAAAGGCATCGAATTTGACGCTGTAATCATCCCGGATGGCTCGGATGTAACTTATAATCGGGAAGAAGAACGCAAACTTTTTTATACGGCATGTACTAGAGCGATGCATGAATTGGATATTTTTTATCAAAATGAAAAGACTCGATTCCTTAAGCAGGTGCCTGCGCATTTATATAGAGAGATTTAACGGACGACGGCTCTGAGTGATCGGAGTCTTTGAAGTTAAATCCATGCGTTCCAGGGTCATCTCTTGTAAAATAGAGGGATGAAAAGAAGAAGGGGTATCTGCAAATGATTCAGGAGATCTTAGAGTCCAATCAATTTATTATGCTCGTAGCACTTTTACTAATTATCAGTATAGTCGTAACCAAGTTTTCAACACGTCTGGGGGTGCCCTCCCTTGTTCTCTTTATCGCTGTTGGGATGATTGTAGGGAGTGATGGACTCGGGTTGCTGTACTTCGATAATCCGGAGGTAGCTCAGCTCGTCGGTGTCTTCGCATTGATCGTCATTTTATTCGAAGGTGGTATGCAAACAAAGTGGAATGATATTCGCTCTGTTATTGGCCCATCGGTCACTTTGGCAACAGTTGGCGTTGTTTTGACTACGGCGATCGTAGCGGTTGCAGCGAAATTCTTCTTAGGTATTACATGGCTCGAAGCATTACTCGTAGGCTCCATTATCGGATCAACGGATGCGGCGGCCGTTTTTGCGGTATTGAAAGGGAAGAATATTCGTGGCAAATTAGAAGCTACGCTTGAGGCAGAGTCGGGAACCAATGACCCGATGGCTGTTTTTCTTACGATTGCGTTTATTCAATTACTGACGGTGTCTGATTTGAACCTATGGGGAATGATTGGTTCATTCTTTTGGCAAATGGGGGCTGGCCTCGTAGTAGGAGCGGGGGTCGGATACCTGGCTAGTTATTCCTTGAACCGGATTAATTTAGATTCAAGTGGATTATACCCGCTGTTTGCTTTAGGGTTTGCCTTCTTG
>NZ_JRNX01000917.1 GCF_000786645.1 Halobacillus sp. BBL2006 | reverse complement strand
AAATGAAAACAAAAACAAGCTTAAGGTGGTTTGCCATGTGAAGAAACCGGAGGAAAGCAATACAATCACTCGCTTGAATGATCTTTACGAGAAAATCCTGAATGAATTGGACGTTGGCATCCATGCGATTGACGAGAATGGGAAAACGATTGTCTATAACAAAAAAATGATGGAAATCGAGTCGATGGCAGGGGAAGAAGTTCTCGACAAAGATCTTTTGGAAGTCTTTCAATTTGAAGAAAATCAACGAAGTACACTTGTTCACGCTCTCAAGGAAGGACAGACAACCAAGAACATAAAACAAACCTACTTTAACAATAAAGGGAAAGAAATCACGACTATTAATGACTCGTTTCCGATCTTGGAAAACGGAAAAGTAACCGGAGCAGTTGAAATCACCAAAGATGTGACCCGGCTTGAACAAGTTATTAAGGAGAACGTGCTGAAAAAGAAAAACACGAAGTTTACGTTCGATCAGATCATTGGAAACAGCGCTCTTATCCAAAGTGTTACGGAAGAAGCAAAGAAAGCGACACGCACGTCTTCATCCGTTCTGATCGTCGGGGAGACGGGAACAGGAAAAGAACTATTCGCTCAAAGCATCCATAATGGCAGCTCACGGTCTTCTGCCCCGTTTATTTCGCAAAACTGCGCTGCTATTCCAGACAGTCTAATGGAAAGCCTATTATTCGGAACGAAAAGAGGCGCTTTCACCGGGGCCGTCGATAGGCCCGGGCTGTTTGAACAAGCGGAGGGCGGCACCCTGTTACTCGATGAAATCAACTCCTTAGAACCTGCGCTCCAGGCCAAACTTCTGCGGGCGATCCAGGAACGAACGATTCGCAGAGTCGGAGATACGAAAGATAAGCAGGTGGATGTACGAATCATCGCAACCATTAATGAGGACCCGATCGACGCGGTCGCAGAGCATCGCCTAAGAAAAGATTTATATTACCGTCTTAGTGTTGTCACGTTATTCATCCCGCCGCTCCG
>NZ_JRNX01000916.1 GCF_000786645.1 Halobacillus sp. BBL2006 | reverse complement strand
AGAAAAAAATTACAAAAAGATTGATTCTGAATCTTAGCTGGAAATGAATTAAAAAATTGCGGTAACTTGTTGACGCTCTCTATCTGATACGATATATTATTGGTAAGCAAATATGTTGATCGGAATCATAAATGACAGGTAGTTCCCATAAGAAGTGCTTTGGAATTTATATTCCATCGGTTCTTTTGGGATTTTTTTATGGAAAGATTGACTATTTGTAATTTCCACGTTTGACGTGCAAGTTTTTTAGGAGGAATCGTATCATGCAAAACGGTACAGTAAAATGGTTCAACGCAGAAAAAGGTTATGGCTTCATTCAAGTAGAAGGCGGAAATGACGTATTCGTTCACTTCTCTGCTATCCAAGAAGAAGGATTCAAATCTCTTGAAGAAGGACAAGAAGTAACTTTCGAAATCGTAGAAGGCGACCGTGGCCCGCAAGCGGCTAACGTTGTGAAAGCATAAATATTTACAAACGGCAATCTCTCCCTGAGATTGCCGTTTTTTTATATAGTTTTCCTTGAAAATGCAGTAGACTCATCGTATAATGTCTTGCTGTTGGTATGAGAAATCATCCGCGGTTCGCAAACTCCCGCGATACCAAAACTAAGGAGGCTATATGGATGAGCAACGAATGGTTATGGATCATTTTCGCAATCATTAACTTTACTTTATTATTAACCGTATATAAAATTTTTGGGAAGCCCGGTCTCTTTGTATGGATCGGTATGTCGACG
>NZ_JRNX01000915.1 GCF_000786645.1 Halobacillus sp. BBL2006 | reverse complement strand
GGCGAATCCGGTCCGCACAAAACGGAAGGAATCGGGATGGAATTTTTACCGTTTTATATGGATTCATCCTATTTTGATGCGATTCATACGGTTCCTGATGATATCGCTTTTCAAAGAGTGAAGGAACTGGCTTTGAATGAAGGGTTGCTTGTGGCAAGTTCTTCGGGGGCTGCTTTTGAAGCAGCGTTAAAAGAAGCGGAGCAAGCAAAACCAGGAACAAAAATTGTAACTATTTTTCCAGATAGTAGTGAAAGATACCTTAGTCAAGGGATATATGAGGAGTGAATGCTATGAGAAAGAAAACACAACTGATCCATGGTGGAATTACCGGAGATGAAAAAACGGGTGCCGTATCGGTCCCGATCTATCAAGTAAGCACCTATGCCCAGGATGGAGTCGGAAAGCACCGCGGGTATGAATATTCCCGCACGGGTAACCCGACTCGTTTTGCATTGGAAGAATTGATTAAAGAATTGGAAGGCGGTCATCGCGGATTTGCCTTCGGTTCCGGCATGGCGGCAATTACAGCAGTACTCATGACATTCAATCATGGAGATCATGTCATTTTTACCGATGATGTATATGGCGGAACATATCGTATGGTAACGAAGGTTATCAATCGTTTTGGCCTTGAAGCAAGTTTTGTTGATACAAGCGACGTAAAAAACATTGACGCAGCTATTACGGATCGTACAAAAGCGATTTATGTGGAGACACCGACAAATCCACTGCTTAAAATTACCGATTTGGAAAAAGTATCAGAGCTCGCCAAATCGAAGGATCTTACCTTCATTGTCGATAATACGTTCAGTACGCCGTATTGGCAGAATCCAATTGAGTTCGGAGCAGATATTGTGCTGCATAGCGCCACTAAGTACCTAGGCGGTCACAGTGATGTTGTCGCTGGACTTGTTGTTGTAAACTCTGAGCAGTTGGCGGAAGATGTTCACTTTGTTTTAAATTCTACCGGCGGGGTATTAGGCCCTCAGGACTCTTGGCTATTGATGCGCGGCATAAAGACACTAGGCATCCGTATGGAAGAAATCGAAGAAAATACCCGTCAGTTCATCGAGTTTCTTGAAGAGCTTCCGGAAGTGACGAACATTTATTATCCAGGTCTGGAATCCCACAAGGGCAGTGACGTTCATCACAACCAGGCACGCGGAAACGGTGGGATGATATCTTTTGATGTAGGAAGGGGCGAAAAAGCGGATCAAGTTCTGAGAAACGTACGCTTCTTCACTCTTGCCGAGAGTCTTGGCGCGGTAGAAAGCCTTATTTCTGTACCTGCGATGATGACCCATGCATCGATTCCAAGTGAACGCCGTGCAGAGCTTGGGATCACAGACGGTCTCATTCGTGTAT
>NZ_JRNX01000096.1 GCF_000786645.1 Halobacillus sp. BBL2006 | reverse complement strand
CTAAAGAACAAGAAAAATTAAAAAACATCGCCTGCACTCGCAGACGATGTTTTTCCTTATCTCGTTTGAAAGCTGGATTTAGTTTTGTTCATAAAGAACGTGGTGACCAACATAAGCAGAAGGAATAAAATGACGATACTGAAACCGCCGGCTTGACCGAAAATTTCGGAAGCAAGTCCAACAATATAACCAGCAATTCCCCCACCGATTCCTGCCGCAATATAAATGAGACCAAGCGCGGAACCGCTCGTTTTTGAGATTTGAGTTCCGAACGCGGTAGCTGTCGGGAACAAGGTAGAGAAAAATAACCCCGCTCCTGAGAAGAGGTATGGAAAATCATTAGCTACTAGAAAACTGATGCCAACCATAATCAGCGATCCTGCTGAGAATGTAATAAGGATAAGCCGTTCGTTCACCCAATTGGTCAAATAAGCGATGGCCAGTCTTCCTACCATAAAGAACACGGAGAAAAGAGAAAGAATACCTGCCACCATATCTTCTTTTTCTGCCGTTGATAATCCACCTAAATTTAATGACTTCAGGTAAGTGGGAAAGAAGTTCATAAAGGAAACCTCAGCAGAAACTTCAAAAACTAGAAAAATCATTAAGAATACAAATTGTGCATCCTTCAACATTGGAATAAATGCTTTCAGATCGATTTTTTCGGTTTTCCCAGAAGGAAAGGACACCGAAGTAATATAAATAATGACGGCAATGAGACTTGCTGCAATTCCTATATAGAAATAACGCCAAGAGGCAAACTGAAAGAGATAATTCAAGAATTGAGGGAATAGGACCATACCCAGTCCATACACTCCCATAGCAAAGTTGAACATTTGATTCTGCTTCTTAGGATAGGCTGCAGGAACAATCGCGTTCGATGCCACACCTAAGGAACCCAAACCAAAGCCGACGATCATATAGAAACCTAAGAAAAACGTTATATTAGGGGCTAGTCCTGTTCCCAGGAATCCGATTCCCATGATGACAGCACCAATGGTTGTCATGATTCTTAACCCTTTTTTATCGGTATAGTAGCCAATAAATACACTGGCTAGCGTAAAACCTAATTGGAATATAAAAACGACAAGACCGAACTGGCTCATATCCAGCCCTAAGTCTTTTTCTACTTGATCTAATACAATACCCTTAGTGTTCGTTACCCCGCCTGAAATGAACTGGGTGAACATAAGGATGACAAGGGCATGTATACTCTTTCCTTTCGACATGATGATACCTCCTGGATGTTTAATTAATTAATACATTTTCAGGAGATACCCCGGCGTTTTTCGGCTAAAACTATGTAACCGTTTTTTTATTTTGAAAAAGTTTTGGAGTGGATATTTTTCGTCCATTGGACCTAGTTTTCCTATGATACAATGACAGCAGATAGCGGTTCGATTCTATGGAGGTCGGCTGCCCCCTTATTGGATAGGAAAGGGGGTGATGCCTTTTTTGAGTATCTATGAGGTGTTCATGGTTCTGTTTTCGTCTGGAACTTTCCTTATTGCTCTGCTTACGTTGGTCATTAAATTGACCAATAAAAAATAGACCTCCTGTCTGCCAACGGGAGAGGTCTATTCCTCTGTGAGTAGCCGATCCCAGTGGGACCGCTATCGTCGAGGCCGCAGCTGATGCTGTGGTCTCTTCTAATTTCTGATCACTTTTTATCTATATTCAGTTTACCACAGAATATTCACTTCTGCATCACCCTATAACTGGTGGTT
Organism: Halobacillus sp. BBL2006; assembly: GCF_000786645.1. GTDB lineage: Bacteria > Bacillota > Bacilli > Bacillales > Halobacillaceae > Halobacillus. The sequence goes on along the minus strand of NZ_JRNX01000096.1, from coordinate 10,763 downwards.
TCTTTTCGATTAAATCTTTCAAAAACGTGCGGTGCTTTTCAAAAATATTCTCAGGCAATTCCTCAAGCGCGAAAAATTTTGCATCCAACGTTTCTTTATCCTCGTAATCAAACGTACCTGTGTAGTCACGGCAAGTGAACAGAATTTGCACCAGGGCGGCTTGATCACCGTTCGGGAATGTTTTATGCAGGTGAGGTCCTGAATAGACGCCAAACAATTCCAATTCACCTAGTTCAAGCCCTGTCTCTTCTTTTGTTTCTCTTCTTGCCGTATCTTCCACGTTTTCATTCATTTCCATAAATCCACCGGGTAGACCCCACTCATTTGTATCCGAACGCAGTTGAAGCAGTACCCGGTTTGAAGAGTCAATGACGAAGGCGCCGCATACAGTCATCAAGACTTTTTCCTTACCCACCATTGATCTCAAGTACGTAATGTAATCCATCTCTTCTCCCCCTTCTCCTATCTCCGTTTATTATAAAAAACTGGACCATCGATGAACAGAGTAAACATATTAATTTAGGAAAGCACACCTACAGAGATTAAATCTTCAGCTTTGCGAAGCGTGTTAAAATTAAGATAACTGAATTATAGGTGGTAATATATGGATGACCTGAGGGGGGGTAAATAATGGAAGAATTTGAGTTTTATAACCAAGAGGTGCTTCGGCTTTCTGGTGTGCTTCAGAGGGGGACCAGTGGGAAAATGATAATCATGTGTCACGGGTTCCGATCAAACCGATCCTCGAAAGGGCGATTCGACCGTTTTGCTGGAACTTTTCAGCGAATGGGATACAATGTTATGCGCTTTGACTTCGGCGGGTGTGGAAAGAGCGGAAATCGTCCAATCACTCTTGCCGGACAAGTCAGCGACTTATCAGCAGCGATCAAGTATGTGGTCGATCAGGGTTTTAAAGAGATTGCGCTGTATGGTCATAGTTTAGGGGCTCGAGTGTGTCTGGAGGGATTTGACCCTTCTTACGTAAAAACTCTTGTAGTGACTGGTGCCGGAACTGGACCAGTCGTCTATGATTGGACTGACGAGTTCAGTGCGCCCCAACTGGAGGAACTCAAGGAAACTGGGATGATTACTCAACCTGTAATGGATCCTTACCGGTCGGAGATTAAGATCAGCGAGCAAATGTTACGGGATTTCGAAGAGTGCGAACAGCAGCACCTACTTTCAAAGATTACATGTCCAACATTGGTCGTCCATGGAGATCAAGGAGAAGAACAAACCTTGATGCCCCTTACCCAGCACGGGATGCGGTGGCTTCCGGAAATGTCAAAACTTGAAGTAATTAGAGGGGCAGAACACAGTTTTATGAACCACCTGAAGGAAGTTGAAGCGATTACAACTTCATGGCTGAAAAGTAACTTTTAATCTAAACCGTTTAGCAACGCCTCAAAAAGTTAAAAATCAATAACAGGTAGTTTAACCAACTACGCAACTAAGGAGGCAGTATGAAAACATTAATAATTTCCCTCGGAATCTTTATCGCAATTGGATTGACGATTGCCCTTTATCTCAATAGTCAAGTTCCAGCCCAGCCCGATCAAGAGAATCCTAAGCCTGCTTCTACTCATAGCAAGAATTCATTCGAGGAGATCTCCCTTGCTCCTCCCAGCATAAAGCCTTCCATCTCAAAAAAGGTTTCAGGGATGACAATAGAGGAAAGAATCACTCAGCTTCTTTATGTGGGAATAGAAGGAACATCTTTGAGCACATCAGAAAAGCAAATGATTTCTGAAGGTCGTGTAGGTGGTGTGATTTTTCTAGGAAGGAACATCACTAGCAGTCCGCAATTTAAAAAGCTGGTAGAGGAAGTAAAAAATGCCAATTCAAAAAACCCCACTCCTTTGTTTCTAGGGGTAGATGAAGAAGGCGGCACCGTAAGCCGCATCCCTAATCCGATGAAGAAACTCCCTTCCAGCTATAGAATAGGTGAAGAAAATGATGCTGACCTGGCATTTACAGCTGGAAAACTATTAGCTCAAAAAGTAAAAGCTTTTGGGCTTAATATGAATTTCGCACCGGTTATGGATATTAATAACAACCCTGGCAACCAGGTAATCGGCAAGCGCTCTTTTGGAGATACCCCAGAGCGTGTGAGTCGTATGGGAATTCCAGAAATGAAAGGTATAAAATCGGAAGGAATTGTGCCTGTACTCAAACATTTTCCTGGTCATGGGGACACTTCCGTTGATTCACATATCAATCTGCCTGTCATCAAAAAATCTTTATCCCAAATCAATCAATTCGAATTGATTCCGTTCAAAGAAGCGATTAATGAAGGTGCGGATGCCGTTATGATGGCTCACATCTTATTTCCTGAATTAGACGACCAATACCCTGCCACCTTTTCCAAAACGATCATCCAAAACGTGTTAAGGAAACAATCAAAATTTGATGGGTTAGTTATTACAGACGATATGGCCATGGGAGCCATTTCAAAGAACTTTGGAACAAACGAGGCAACGATTCGGTCCATTCAAGCTGGGTCCGATATGGTGTTAATGACGGATACGAGAAACGGAAATTTTAACGAGGTCAAAAACGCCCTGTTGCAAGCGGTTAAGAAGGGTACGATTTCAACTGAACAAATCAATGATAGTGTTGCTAGAATTTTGCGAGTCAAACAAGACTATCACCTGTCTAAGCTTCCACAGAGTGATCTTAACGTAAAAGACTTCAATGAGAAGGTCGAAGAAATACACCAACAACTAAATTAGGGAAACCTTAAACCTCAGTGTTGCCCTATTTGCGCCTTCCGATTATTCAATGAACGATAAAGGTTGTTCAGATAAAGTTCAGTTAGTGGACGTTAAGTAAACAAATCAGGAAAATAACTGCAATAGCAAAAGGAACTTCCTAATCACGGAAGTTCCTCATTTTCGACCTGCCTGGATATGACTTTATTTAGAGCTATCTTACATAATTTCCTCATATCGCTTCCACCAAGGCTTGGCCTTTTCCAACTGAGCAGCTAATTTAAACAGTGTCCTTTCCTCTCCAAAACGACCCATAAAGTGAGAGCCTATTGGAACATTTTTATCGTTCCAATACAATGGAACACTCATCGCAGGCTGTCCTGTTACATTGGCGACTGGCGATAGGTGGGCATATTGCGCAGAGACAGCCAAAATTTCATCAATCGTCTTTTCTTCCCCATTATATGAGCCTAAAGGCAATGCTGATTTAGAATTGACAGGCGTCAAAAGCACATCATACTTTTCAAAAAACTGGTGAACCTTTAGGCTTTCCGTAGCAAGGTAGACTCGTGCTTTTTCATATTCCAACGCAGAATACCCAGATGCTTTCTCAATCAGTGTGTATAGCATTTTCTCAAGACTTTCTTTAGAAGGAACTTTTTCATTCATTCTTGCTGCTTCTTTGACAGCCAAGGCTCCGCCCACTACCCAGACAGTGACAAACGCGTCCATGAAGCGATGCAGATCAAAGTCTGGATAATCAATCTCCACATGGTGACCGAGAGATTCGCACAGTTGAGCTGTCTTATTGACCGCTCGAATGACGTCATCCTCTATATCCATCAATTCTCCGAAATCTGCCAGGTAAGCTATCTTCAGTGGGCGAAGTTCTTTATCGAGACTTGATGCATAAGCACCTTCACGTTGAGGAGTAGCAAATAGATCTCCCACTTGAGGGCCTTCTAATGCGTCCAGCAAAGCTGCACTGTCCCTGACAGAACGAGTCAATGCATGGCTGACGGCAAAGCTGTTCAAGCGCATAGAAAAGGGGGTCCGTCCTCTGGTTGGCTTCAATCCAAACAGCCCGCAATTAGAAGCAGGAATGCGTATCGAACCTCCCCCATCACTAGCATGAGCGAACGGAACCATACCTGATGCAACGGCAGCCGCCGCACCGCCACTGGACCCGCCAGGCGAGTACTCAAGGTTCCAAGGGTTTTTAGTAAATCCAAGATGCACGGATTCAGTAGCAGGAGTGAAGCCGAATTCTGGCGTATTGCTTTTTCCAACAATCGTCAGTCCTGCCTGTTTGAACCGTCTAACCATAACGTCATCCGTCGCTGCTTCGAATCCTTCCATAATTTTAGACCCGAAGCTGAGTGGATGACTTTTCATGGCATTTAAGTCTTTGATAAGAAAAGGAAGACCTTGAAACTTCCCTTCCTCGGCTTTCTCGTCATAAGTCTTATGTACGACTGCGTTGAGCACAGGATTCTTTCTATCTATCACAGCCTTGTAGTGTGCGATGACCTCTTCTGTTTTCAATGCTTTCTGCTCAATCATTTTAAGAAGATCTGTCCCGTCGAATTGATGTAGCTCTTTCATTTCCATACACGGCATCCCTTTCTCAACTTCACTTTAATCGTACTATAACAAACTCTGCTTATAATGAAAAAAGCTTCCCACGTGAGAAGCTTTTCATCAACCTTTAGTTACAACCGGTATACTTCTACGCACTTTCTTCCCTTTTTCTTAGCTTCATATAAGGCCTGATCTGCATTGGTCAAAAGCATTTCCCGACTTGTACCTTGTTCAGGATAACTGGCTATCCCGATTGACACACTGATATATAATGTCTGTCCATTGATCGAGATTGGCTGTGTAATACATTCCATCATTCGGTTAGCAATCGCTTGTGGATCGTTAGCTGATTGAAGGTTTGAGAGCAATACAACAAACTCATCCCCTCCTAGCCTGGAAAATGTATCGGTCGATCTTAACATCTGCTTCACTCTTTTAGTGAAAATGACAAGCACCTCATCACCGATTTGATGACCAAATTGATCGTTGATTTCTTTAAAGTTATCTAAATCAATGAAGAGAACAGATAGTAAGGATTGATTTTTGTCCACTTCCTCAAGCTCAATTTGCAGCTGCTTAAAGAAATAGCGTCTGTTGGAAACCTTTGTCAATTGATCATAATACGCCATTTCCTCCAGCTGATTTAATTGCTCTTTTCGCTCAGTTATATTACGACAGACAATCTGTACAGCTTCGGATTGAGGATAGTCTATTAACCCGCTATTCATTTCGACATCGATCAAAGTTCCATCAAGCCTTCGAATCCTTCCCTCAATCGGAGAACCTTTCACACTTTCAGACGATAACTTCTTCACTCTTGAGAGAATTGGATAGTTTTCGCTTAACAGATCACTGAAGATTCTCCCGACTACTTCCGTCTTCTTTAAAGCTCCTAGTAATCGCAGCCCAGATGTATTGACGTATGTGATACAGCCATTTTTATCATGAACGAATATGGAATCAGGAGACATCTCGACAAGATCCTGAAAGGGCTCTAAGCTTTGTTCTCTATCGGTTGAATGGTTAATGGATGGCTGTTTGACCATGATAAGATAAGCAGTTGATTTATTTAATACATGGACGAGAACATCATAAAAGGGGAATTGGGGCCACAGGAAGGTCTGGAGATCGCTAGTCTCCCCTTCCTCCAGGCTATTAATAGAGAGAGAAAGCTGATGTGCGACTTGATAAGGGTGAGCTTCATATATTTCTTTGTCTAACAGATTCCCAAACTGTGTCTTCATACTTTCATTCATATATGTATAGACAAAACAATCCTTCCTCCGCTCGATGATGGCGATGGAGTCTTGGGTCATCTGGATAACATTTTCGAGTGCAGAATTGTTGGTCATCAAATGATGGATACCATTCATCACATTCCACTTCTTTCTTAAATCATTTTAGAAAAAATTCAAATCACCTCACCATAATTTAGTAAAGCCACATGTTTTCAACTTATGAAATTATACCATTATCTAATCCAAATTTCCTATAAATATGTATAAATAATTCAAATTATTCTAATTAAAAATAAAAAAAGTGAAAAACATTAGCGTTTATTGCAATGATTTAAGGGAAAATTAAATCAAAGCTCCAAGGAGATGATTTTAGAATGCCATTGTTAAAGACACCTTCCACACCAAAAGCCCTCTGGATCACTCTCATCTTCTTTTCACTTGTGATCATGAGCCTAATCAATTTGAAGAGTGTCCACAGCGTTGAGAATTTAACTCGAAGCACCGTCTCATTCATCATTACTCCATGTTTTATCTTATTTGCCAACCGCTACAATCTATGGTTCAGAAGGTATCTTCGTTGGGTCGTCCACTATAGCCAGCGACTTCTCCAGAGTACTGCAGTTTTTTTCTTAGGAACTTTGGTCAGCTTTGAACTATCCCACACCATGCCCAAATTGATTGGTTATCCGCTGCACATGATGATTCTATTGCTCAGTGCCGTGATTTATTGGTCACCTCTGCTGCTTCATTGCACATTCAGAAAGCCCCTGTCATTCATGCACAAATTCGCCTACTTCTCACTAACGACTATTTTATTTTTTGCTTATCACGAGGGCACTTATTATTTTTACGGTTCAAGACCGATTTCCGGATATTTGTATACTGGACTTTTCGTGATGCTCATAACCCTTTGGCTTATTGTCGTTCATTGGTACGAGTCGGAAAAAGATACAGACCGAATGACCGTTGAAGGTTATGTTCATCCATTGCCAAAAGAAAAAACCACTAAATAAACAGCCTCTCAAGATCTATGGCCCTCCGGCCAGTCCTTGAGAGGCTGTCTTTCACCCTTTATAGAGGTTTCATAAACATTTGGGTCCAATAGGTTCCGTAAGGACCGGAGTCCTCCACATACCCTACACCGATCTGTGTAAACGAATCATTCAAGATATTTGCACGGTGCCCTTCACTATTCATCCACCCTTCTACCACCTCTTCCGGTGTGCGCTGACCAGCAGCAATATTTTCTCCCGCTGCTCGATACTTAAAATCAAATTGTTTCATCATATCAAATGGCGAACCGTAGGTAGGGGATATGTGGCTGAAATATTGTTTGTCTGCCATATCCTGCGATTTTTTTCGAGCAAGATCACTTAAGCGCTCGTCCATCTTCAGAGGGGGAAGTCCCTGTTTATCGCGCTCCTCATTGACGAGTTCAACAACGGTTCTCTCATAGACGGAAGTCGATTGTTTGTCCAGGCTTTCTGTATGACTTTTTCCATTTCCGATCGCAGGTGCAGCTGGGGCAGACTCCTCCTGTTCAAAACTCGGAGCAGGCATCTCTCCAGATTTGAAAAAATCTTTCATTGATTCTAACAATGGACTACTGTTATCAATATCATTTTCTTCAAGCCAGTTTTGTACGGGATTTGTAACTTTTTCTATAGCAGCTTTAGGTTTTAGCAAGTATTGATTCAATTCTGTTGTGAAGAGGAATCCGATGGCTACGACGGCAATGACAGTAAAAAGAATTCTTTTGAGCATGTCAGCCTCTCCTATCTAAGATGTTTAGTCTATTTGCTCTGATAGAATGTAAAAAAGACCCTAGAAGAAATTAAACGTTCTTAAGACGGCCTTTGTACACTGTTTTCTTCTCTAAAGGAAACCCTAATTCTCTTGCGTGTTTCTTCAACCGTTTTTCTTCTACAGGATTAACCAAGGACACGACAGTCCCCTCTTTCGCACCGATTCTAGCGGTACGGCCAGACCTGTGAATATAAGAGGTCAACTCTTTTGGCATATCCAAATTGACAATATAGGTAATGTCTTTAATGTCCAATCCTCTGGCTGCTACATCCGTAGCCAGTAATAACCGGTATTCCCCGTTACGGAATTCTCTAATAGCCTTCGCTCGCTGTTCTTTATTAGCGTCACTATGGAGCAAACCGAGGTCTAGATGTTGATAGGTCAATTTTTCAGCGAAGACATTTAATTTAGCGATATCTTGCATGAAAGCTAAACCTTTGAAGTCTTCCATATGGGCTAGCTTACGTAACATCTCTTTTTTATCACGATCTTCGCAAACGATGTAGCTGTGGATGACTTGCGGTTTCTTGATTTCCTCTTCAACCCTGATGACTTCTGCGTCTTCACTCATAAATTCATGCCCAAGTTCCAAGACTTCATCCGGTAAAGTAGCAGAAAACAAAAGTGTTTGACACTCTTTCATCGTACTATTCAAAATGCTTTTTACCGTTTGGATATGTTCAGGCACCAGCAATTGATCAGCCTCATCCATGACAAGTGACTGGATTTCATGGGCTTTAACCTTTTTCTTATTCATAAGCTCGTGAACACGCCCCGGAGTACCAACGATAATCTGCGGTTTTTTCTTCAGCTTCTCAATCTGACGCTTGATGTTGGCGCCTCCAATTAAAGCTGTACTTACGATTCCGCTGCCTTTTGTCCATTTTTGCACCTCATGATGAATTTGCATGACTAGTTCATGAGACGAGGCCATGATCAGGACTTGGGATCGTTTTTGGTTTGGATCTACCTTTTGAATCAAAGGAATCAAATAAGCTAAGGTTTTTCCGCTTCCTGTTGGTGCCTCAGCCAATACATCTTCGCCATTCAACACAAAAGGAATGGCCTGCTCCTGAACGACAGTCAGCGATTCATAAGCCGCTTCTTTCCACGCCTCTTTCAAAAAAGGAGTTAATGAATCCATCCACTCCTGGTGTTTTTCTATCATATCTATTCATTTCCTTTCTTCTTCCGTTAAAAAAACAGGTCTCATCCCATCAAAGATGGCGATGAGACCTTTCATATAAAATCCATAGCTTATAGTTATTATACCACTACGTTGCAGTCGTTTCGATATGCTTTTTCATATCTTCCAAATGATGCTCGTCTTCCTTTTTGATAATTCGCTTGATGATAGGCTGCGCAAGCTTATTTCTCAAGCCTTCCGTAAACAACTCGCCTCTAAAATCCACGCGCGTCCCTCCCGTTGTTTCTATAAATTGGTAATGATAACGCAGGTCCAGTCCATTTTGAACACTCCGTACTGAATAACTTTTATTTTTTTCAAAGTCGGTGACCTCAATCACTGAGGATGCTTTTCTTCCTCTGATTTCTCTCGTTTCTTTGAATTTATATCCCTCTTTCACAGGGCCCTCGCTCAGAAGTTCCACCTCAATAACGGCGTCCATCATTTCAGGACTTTTACTGAAATCTGTCGCTGCTTCAAAGACTTCTCCAATCGGCTTTTGAATAATAACACTACGTTCCAAAAAAGACATATCCATCCCTCCAGATAACAAAATAGCCTTTTACTTATATTCGCTCCTTTTCACTTGTAACCCTTTCCTTTCACGCTTTTCATTTAAGAATATCTTCTCCAATATCCACACATGCTAGTAAAATCCCGGTAAAGAAATGAGGTACATAAAATGGAGTGGACTTCTGTTATTCCTTTCATTGTAGTCATTATTGCTGCTATATGGACAAAGCAGGTCATCCCCAGTTTACTTTTCTCTGTCATCGTAGCTGGTTATCTTGTTGATCCCCATTGGCTAGGTGGGATGATGACAGCTTTATCCTTCATTGTTCAAGGACTTACTGATGAAAACAACTTAAAAATCATCATTTTCCTCTATGCTTTCTCCGCCTTGATCGGGATTGTAAAAATGTCAGGTGGAATAAAAGGATTTGTTCATGCGGCCACAGAACGAATCAATAATAAGCGCGGAGCGTTCATTTTAACGTGGCTTTCTTCATTAGGAACCTTCGCCGCCCCGAGCTTTCGGATCGTTACGATCGGTCCAGTCATGAAAGCGATGAGAAAAAAGATTCCGATGACTAAGCAGGAGCTCGGCTTTGTCATTGAAACCACAGCTTCCCCTCTCGTCGTTTTAATTCCTGTAGCGACAGCTTTTGTCGGCTACATGACCTCGGTCATTGAATTATCACTTCAGCAAGCCAATACAGAAGGAGATGCCTACTCCTTATACATTCAAAGTATTCCTTATAACTTCTTTGCATTTTCTATGCTCTCTTTAGGATTTTATTTGAGTTTCTTCCATCACAGCAAAAAATCCGCAACGGATGCGGAAGATGGCGGACAAGAAACGGAGGACGATGATGATCAGTGGGAGGACTGTCATCCTGCCGTTACGAAAGACCTCCCTTCAAAGCCCTGGCACTTAATTATCCCTTTAGCAAGTGTTATCGTTCTTACTTTCTTTTTTATGTATATGGTGGGAGCTCGAAATGGGAAAGAAGGATTTGAAACGTTTATTAATGCAAATGTACTCGATGCCATGGTCCTTGGCGTCGTTTTAACGGTTATCCTTTTCGTCGTCTATTTAAAAATTATCTCAGAGCCGCTTAGGAAAATGATGAACCACTTGATTGAGGGCGGGAATGAGATGATGGGGGTCATCCTTTTACTGGCGATGGTCTGGGGATTAAGCAAGGGATCAGAGGAGTTGAAGTTTGCTGACACCATTTCGTCTTCTTTCGAATGGATTCCTCCTGGATTTGTAGCAGCCATCATCTTCATTGTCGGCTGCGGATTGTCCTATTTTATAGGGTCTTCCTGGGGAACTTGGGGGATATTAATGCCCGTTGGTGTTTCCATCGCAACTGTGGCAGGAAGTCCTTTACCCATGGTTATCGGTGCCGTGTTTGCTAGCGGAACGTTCGGGGCTTTTTCTTCCCCTCTCAGCGATGATACGAATACGACCGCAGGGATACTGAATTTAAATGCCATCAAATACGCGAAGTTCAAGTTAAAACCTGCCCTGATTGCGGCTGGTGTAGCAGCTGTCTTATACTTTGTCATTTCATTTTTCAAATAAAATATTGAGAGAATTGTTTCATGGACTAATGTTTAGAAAAAGTTGTTCCATAAACGTGCAGGAGTGTGGAAGACTCAGTTTCTAGATGTTTTGGGGTTCGTTTGCCATATTGAGAGGAAGGGGTGATTGGGAAGCTACTCGCTTTCCTG
>NZ_JRNX01000914.1 GCF_000786645.1 Halobacillus sp. BBL2006 | reverse complement strand
TTCACGGCGGTAACACGGGTTCGAATCCCGTACGGGTCACTTTTTATTACATAGGTCCGGTAGTTCAGTTGGTTAGAATGCCTGCCTGTCACGCAGGAGGTCGCGGGTTCGAGTCCCGTCCGGACCGCCATTTAATGTTTGGGCCATAGCCAAGCGGTAAGGCAACGGTTTTTGGTACCGTCATGCGCTGGTTCGAATCCAGCTGGCCCAGCCATTTTCTTTGAATAAACAGTTGACAAATCAGTTCAAAAGTTATATGATATTTCTTGTGCTTTTGAGACACATACACATTTCAAAGTGTTGTAGATTCCTTGTTACGAGCCATTAGCTCAGTTGGTAGAGAAGCCGTAAGCTTCACCGAATTATCTATCAACGTGACGAGCACCGTTCTTAACAACGTTACACTTCTTACTTTAGTAATGAGCCATTAGCTCAGTTGGTAGAGCATCTGACTTTTAATCAGAGGGTCGAAGGTTCGAATCCTTCATGGCTCACCATTTATTTGCGGGTGTGGTGGAATTGGCAGACACGCTAGATTTAGGATCTAGTGCTTCACGGCGTGGGGGTTCAAGTCCCTCCACCCGCACTTACCAATCCCATGATCAGCATCCATTTGTTTCATTACAATTTGCGGTCGTGGCGGAATCGGCAGACGCGCTAGGTTGAGGGCCTAGTGGGGGCAACCC
>NZ_JRNX01000913.1 GCF_000786645.1 Halobacillus sp. BBL2006 | reverse complement strand
TCCGTGGGCATGTGGTGAGCTTCCTCAGACTCCGTCTTGCGGGATCTCACCGATCATGTTCATCCCACAGGAGTCTTGTCATTTTCAGGACCCCCTTGAGATTGTTTCCCCGCCAACCCTAGTCCTTATCCAGTAACGGCCCAGTCATCTCGAAACTGAGTCTTCAACAATCGGGAGCATTAATAGAATAAGGAAAATTAACAACGGGCTTTAATAAGTCAGTGATCTATAAGATAGGAGATAACAACCGGGCGATTGCTTCTTTGAAGCGAATCCATTTGGACCTTGACTGATAAAGCTTATACGTCAATTCTGTGGACTCCTTCAAATCTTCATTAAATCGATCAGCTAATAACTTCGCAACATCCGAATGGTAAAGGAAAGCATTCACCTCAAAATTCAAACGGAAGCTTCTTACATCGATGTTTGCCGTACCGACTGAAGCTATATTTCCATCCACAACGATCGTTTTGGCGTGTAAAAATCCTCTTTGATAAACATAAATTCTAGCCCCGGCCATTAATAGATCTCCGATGTTCGAGTAAGTTGCCCAATAGACAAAAGGATGATCCGGTTTATTCGGAATCATCAATCGCACATCAACTCCAGATAAAACGGCTATTCTGAGGGCATCCAACAAACTATCATCCGGTATAAAGTAAGGGGTTTGAATGTATACATACTTTTTCGCAGACATAATCATTTTGATATAGCCGTGCTTAATTTGCTCCCATTCTGAGTCAGGGCCACTGGATACAATTTGTATTCCGACATCACCTTCTGATTTCGCTTGATAGAAACGATCTTCGTAAACGATATCTCTTCTGGAAGCCTGATTCCAATCCAGAATAAAACGGGTCTGCATGTTGTGTACGGCTTCACCTTCTACACGAAGATGCGTATCCCTCCAATAACCGAAACGTTTACTGAAACCTAGATACTCATCTCCAATGTTGAAACCACCGATATACCCTGTCGCCCCATCTATGATGACTAACTTCCTGTGATTACGGTAATTAATTTTCAAATTCACTTTAGGAAGAAGGGAAGGAAAGAAAGATTCAACTTGCCCTCCAGCCTCTCTGATTCTCTTTACGTACTTCCTGCTTAATAACCGCGACCCCATATCGTCATACAGAATTTTGACGTCCACATTCTCTTTCGCTTTTTTTATAAGTGCCTCTGCTAATCGCTGACCGAGGTTATCGTCTCTAATAATGTAATAGAGCAAATGGATATGGTCCTCAGCTTTTTCAATATCTTCGAGCAGAGCGTGGAACTTCTTCTGTCCATCTGTAAAAACTTCTACTTCATTATTTTGCGAAAAAAGAGCATCATTGTTTTTCAAATGCATATAAATCAGATCTTCGTAAGGAATAATTTCCTTACGCTGAACTTCCAAGGTGTTGTCTTTAATAGCTTGCAACTGTTCCTGTACGGCCGTCAACAAACCTAACCTGCTCTTCTTATCCCAAATAAAAATTTCTTTATGGCTCAAACGTCTGCCAAAAATTAAATACAACAAAAACCCTACGATTGGCAAGAACAATAAGACCATGAGCCACGCCCATGTTGCACTTGCATCCCGGCGTTCTAAAAAGATAATAGCTAAAGCCAATAAAACGTTCAATATTAAAATCGTCGTTAAAATATAGGGAATAATGTTCACCGGGAGTCACCTACCTTTTCTAGGATGGGGTTGCTTAATTACTATATCACATTTCATTTTAATGACAGTACCAATAAAACCACAAACTTCATTTTACATTTCGTCATTTTTTGTGAAACGGTTATTAAGCAAACGTGCAGAAATCTGTAAGACTCGAATTCGGGATGTATGAGTGGTTTTAGGGTCGTTGGGGAAGGACTCGTCCAGCTGCATTGCCCAGACACTCGCGTCATAAGCAAATCATCAACGGAATGAAAAAGCACATTCCTTTTGATGATTTGCTTATGCGAGTCGTGTCTACCAGGGCGAT
>NZ_JRNX01000912.1 GCF_000786645.1 Halobacillus sp. BBL2006 | reverse complement strand
GATTGCAGTTCTCGAATCATTTGATCGATTTGATGAATTTGTGCGTGGGTCAGTATGATTCGAAGCAATTGATAAAGTTTTTTATTCGGAGGATCCTCACTCGGAATACTCTCGACTTTTTCATTCATTTCATCCATCAAGGTTCTCATATAGGCGAGGAGGAGGTCATCTTTATTATCGAAGTATTCATAAAGTGTGCTGCGCCCTACATCAAGCATTGCAGCAAGTTTTTTGAAGTGGACTCCGTGGAGACCTTCTTTTTTGAGGACTTCTCCTGTAGCCATAAATACATCATTTTTCGTTAATGCTTTTTTTCTTCCCATTGGAAGCCCCCCTCATCCACCTTTATTATATCATTTTGATTTTGAATTGCCTCCCACGAGGTTTAGGAAATATGTTTATAGCTATGTAAAAGACAGGCTTTATAAAGCCTGTCTTTTCTATCAGTCAAATAAATGAGTCAAATAGCCGTAACCTTTTTCTTCCATTTCATTTCTAGGAACGAACTCAAGAGCAGCGGAATTGATGCAATACCTAAGTCCTCCTTGATCGGTTGGCCCATCTTCAAAAACATGACCTAGATGCGAATCAGCTTGATCACTCCGAACCTCGATCCTCCTCATTCCGTGGGAGGTATCCATAGCTTCGCTTAGATACTGTCGCTCAATCGGTTTGGTGAAGCTTGGCCAGCCGCAGCCCGCATCATATTTATCTTTTGAACTGAATAATGGTTCTTTCGATACGATATCCACATAAATCCCTTCTCCTTCATGATCGTGGTATTCATTTTGGAAAGGGCGCTCCGTAGCATTTTCCTGTGTTACTTTATACTGAATATCCGTTAAACGTTGCTTCAAGTCTTTTTTGTCTTTTTTGAATCCCCAATGATCCTTAATAAACTTTGCACGACCAGAACCTTTTTTATAAAGTTTGTAATGGAAAGAATTCTTTTTATAATAGTCCTGGTGCTTTTCTTCTGCTGAATAGAACGTTTCAGCTGGAAGAATCGGTGTCACTATAGATGCTTTGAAAATGCCGGATTCTTGAAGGCGCTGCTTGCTCTCTTCAGCTATTTTTCTTTGCTCTTCATTATGATAGTAGATAGCCGTCTTGTACGATTCTCCCCGGTCTGCGAATTGTCCTCCAGCATCCGTTGGGTCGATTTGCTGCCAGAACAGCTCAACCAAACGTTCATAAGGAAATTTAGCAGGGTCAAATGTAATTTGTACCGCTTCCCGATGTCCTGTGTTTTTTGTAATAACGTCCATATAAGTAGGGTTCTCTGTATGGCCACCTGTATAACCTGAGATGATAGACTCTATTCCGGGTCTCTCATCAAACGGCTCGACCATACACCAAAAGCACCCTCCTGCAAAAGTTGCGGTTTGTAATTGGTTATTCATATTAAAGCCTCCTAATTCGCCAAATCATTTCAAATCAGCTTGACCTTATTCTTTCTAATTCACATAAAAAAATCAAGCCACACGCACAGCCTAAATGTATAATTTAGGCTGTGATGCACCTTGACGTCGTTTGTTTTTAGAAGATGAATCCTTTGATTCCAAGTCGTCAGATGATTCGGGACTCAATTGAGCCTTGGACTCTCTTCCACTTTCATTCTCCTCGAGCTCATCCTCATCATCATCCGGTTCGTTCATTATTTTCATCATATTAATCATGGCCGGAATGTTCTTCATCATCGGACCATATTGCTGAACCATAGGGGCAGCACTTTGCATTGCCTTCAGCGCTGTCTGTACGTGTGACAGCCATCCAGCTCCACCTGTCTTAGCCGCGGTTCCGGCCCCTCCCAGCATTTGAGAAACTAATCCTTGTGACCCTCCTACTCCTCCTGCACCAGGTACACCAAATCCACCGAATCCGGGTGCACCAAAGCTTCGGGCACCGAACCCACCTAGGCCTGAAGCACCATTATTGAGAAAAGGAGTAACTGATCTCATGAATCCCTGCGGTGCGGCGACCCTTTGTAAACCTTGCAACCCTTGCATCATACCTGGTCCTAGAGGAGGGAAAGGTGGTTGACCTGTCGGAAACATAGAAACCCCTCCGAAACTTAAGAATACTGTAGCATATGCCCGTTTTTCTAATCGGTTTGGGCTTTCGTACCTTTTGGTTCTTCGGGAATCGACCAATCGACGGGAACCTGCCCGGTCGATTTCAAAAATTCGTTCGCCTCAGAAAATGGACGGCTTCCGAAAAACCCTCGGTGTGCAGCTAGTGGGCTCGGGTGAGGAGAGGTAATCACTTTATGTCTTTCCCGACTGATGGATGCTCCTTTTTTTTGAGCGTGGCGTCCCCATAATATAAATACAAGTGGTGTTTCTCGCTCATTCAAACGCTCAATCACAGCATCTGTAAATATTTCCCACCCTAAACCTTGA
>NZ_JRNX01000095.1 GCF_000786645.1 Halobacillus sp. BBL2006 | reverse complement strand
ACCCATCCCATCCATTTAATTGGTTAGGGTTTAATGGCGATACGGCTGTTTATAGTAATATCTTTCTAGGTTTTACCATCATAATCTTATTATCGCTGACTCAATTTTACTTGTTTTACAATCAAAAAGAGATTTCCTACAAAAGGCCTGCTTCACAGCAGTGAACTAAAGAGAGCCCTCTCCGGATTAGTAACGGGGAGGGCGTTTTTATTTCTATAGAAATGGTGAAGTATGCCAAATCAACAGTAATTAGTATACGTTTCAGTGGAATTATTCTATTAAGTTCGATTTATTATTCCGTATAAATGTAATAGGCAGGGTGTCCCAGCTGCTATTAAGTCGGCAAAAATCAGATGATACATAATTTGGTATATATGTTTAATGATACCGGTGTAGGGTAATCTTTTCTGTGAACCATATCATTTAAGGAGGCGGTTATTAATTATGTCACATGAAAATTATCAGACGGCCATTAAAGCTTTGCACGAATGTATGGAGGCATGTAACCACTGTTACGATGCTTGTCTGCAAGAGGAAGATGTGAAGATGATGGCTCAGTGTATCCGTTTAGACCGAGAATGTGCGGACATTTGCAGCTATCTGGAACAATCTTTAGTAAGAGGCACTCCATATGCTGCTGAACTAGCTAGTGTATGCGCGAAAATTTGTGAAGACTGTGGAAATGAGTGTAAGAAACATGACCACGATCATTGTCGGAAATGTGCCGATGCATGCTTCCAGTGTGCGGATGCTTGTAAGAGTATAGCTTAATCCATATCGACACAAAATAAATAACCGGGGATTTGAAACATACAAATCCCCGGTTATTTTTATTTTCATCCTTTGTTTAATAATACCCCTACTAGGTAATAGTATAATAAGTTGCAATCATAAATACAGGAGGAGTCAGGGATGTCAGAGGAGAACAAACATCATCACAATGGACATGAACATAGCCATGAGCATCATGATAGCAGTGAAGGGCACAATCATAATCATGATGGCCATGAAGGTCATGACCATCATGATTATGACCACGGAAGTATGATTGAAGATTTTAAACGGCGATTTTATATCTCTTTAATCGTTACTATTCCGATTCTTGTTTTGTCACCGATGATTCAGAATTTTTTCGGGATGGAATTTTCATTTCCTTTTGATCAATACGTTCTATTTGGATTAGCCACTTTCGTTTTCTTCTATGGAGGCTGGCCGTTTCTAACAGGTTCCGTCGACGAACTCAAAAATAAAGAACCTGGTATGATGACTTTGATTGGTCTCGCGATCGTAGTGGCCTACGGATACAGTTCTCTTGTTATTTTCGGCTGGTCAGGCCGTAATTTTTTCTGGGAGCTTGCTACACTAATTGATATTATGCTTCTGGGTCACTGGATTGAAATGAAGTCTGTAATGGGGGCGTCGAACGCTCTTCAAGAGCTCGTAAAGTTGATGCCGAACGAAGCCCACCGTTTGAAGGGAAATGGGGGGATTGAAGATGTTCCACTTCAAAAACTAAATTCCGATGATCTTGTTTTAGTTAAACCTGGAGAAAAGATACCGGTAGACGGTACCATCTCCGAAGGAAAGTCTGCCATTGATGAGTCGATGCTGACGGGTGAATCCATGCCCGTGGAAAAGAACGAAGAGGATGAAGTTATTGGAGGATCGATCAATAAAGAAGGCAGTTTGAAGATCCGGGTAAAAAAAACTGGCGATGATACGTATTTATCTCAAGTGATTACTCTCGTAAAAGAAGCACAGAACTCTAAGTCGCGGGCTCAAGATTTCGCGAACAGAGCAGCGAAATGGTTGTTTTATTTGGCTCTCGCTTCAGGGATTACAACGTTCATAGTATGGATTTCCCTTGGTTTTGCGTTTGATATAGCCCTTGAGCGGATGGTCACTGTGATGGTCATTACGTGTCCCCATGCTCTAGGTCTTGCGGCTCCATTAGTGGTAGCAGTCTCTACATCCCTTTCTGCTAAGCAGGGATTACTGATTCGGAATCGGACTCAATTTGAGAATGCTCGGACTATTGATGCGGTCATTTTTGATAAAACAGGTACCTTAACAAAGGGAGAATTTGGCGTTACCGATGTTGTTCCTGAAAAGGGCGAGGAAACAGACCGACTGCTCTATTGGGCCGCAAGTGTGGAACAAAATTCTGAACACCCGCTGGCTCAAGGGATCTTAGAGAAAGCACGTAATCAGGGCATTAGTTTGGGAGATGTTAAAAATTTTGAATCGATGACAGGGAAAGGCCTACAGGGGCGTGTGGACGACAAAGAAGTGAAGGTAGTCAGTCCTGGCTACATTAAAGAAGAAGGTTATTCCTATGATACGGAAGCCTTCAATAAGTTATCGGAGGAAGGCAAGACGGTCGTCTTTATCATAGTCGATCAAAACTATCTCGGCATGATCGCTATGGCAGATATCGTCCGTGAGTCGGCCAAAGAAACAGTCGCTGAATTGAAAAAGCATAACATCCAGTCCATTATGTTGACCGGAGACAATAAAAAAGTGGCTGAATGGGTAGCTAACCAAATTGGTATCGATGAAGTATATGCAGAAGTG
This sequence comes from Halobacillus sp. BBL2006, assembly GCF_000786645.1. Taxonomy (GTDB): domain Bacteria; phylum Bacillota; class Bacilli; order Bacillales; family Halobacillaceae; genus Halobacillus. The sequence goes on along the minus strand of NZ_JRNX01000095.1, from coordinate 380 downwards.
CTGCCGGATCATAAAGCCGATCAGGTGAAAAAAGTGCAAAAAGAAGGTCGGAAAGTCGCCATGACGGGTGATGGAGTCAATGATGCCCCTGCGTTAGCTACAGCCGATGTAGGCGTTGCTATCGGAAGCGGTACGGATGTGGCTGTAGAAACGGCAGACATCGTACTTGTCAAAAGTAATCCGAAAGATATCTTGTCCATCATTCAACTTTCAAAAAATACGTATAAGAAAATGGTGCAAAATCTATGGTGGGCAGCTGGATATAATATTTTTGCCATTCCGCTCGCAGCGGGTGTACTCGCACCGGTCGGAGTTGTACTAAGTCCCGCCGTAGGGGCAATCTTAATGAGCTTCAGTACAATCGTTGTGGCAATTAACGC
>NZ_JRNX01000911.1 GCF_000786645.1 Halobacillus sp. BBL2006 | reverse complement strand
TGAAATTGACATCATGGAAGCTGCAGGCGGCAATCCAGATAAGATCGGCGGCACGATCCATTACGGAGAAGAATACCCGAACAATACGTATACGAGTGGAGACTATCACTTTCCAGAAGGAGAGGATATTACCGGATACCACACGTATTCTGTGGAGTGGGAACCTGGGGAGATTCGCTGGTATGTAGACGGGGAACTTTACCAAACACTGAATGACTGGTTTAGTAAGGGGACAAACCAGGCAGACAAGTATGCCTTCCCAGCTCCATTTGATCAAGAATTCTATATGATTTTGAATTTAGCTGTTGGTGGCTGGTATGGGGGCAACCCTGATGAAACCACTGAATTCCCTGGGGAAATGGAAGTAGACTATGTAAGAGTCTATGAGTTGACAGGGAGAGATTACAAGGAGCCTGTTGAACCAGTAGTCGAAGATGAAGAATTACCGGAGGATGCTAAGCAGCCTCTGGAGGATGGTAATTTGATCTATGATCAGTCTTATCAAGAACCGATTACGGTTGTAGATCAACCTGAGGATTCTCTTGATCCAACCTATTGGAACTTCCTTAAATTGCCTCAATTTGGAGGGGAAGGGACGATGGAAGCTACAGATGTTGACGGTGAGCGTTTCGCAAAAACAACAATCGAAAACCCTGGAAACGCTTTGTGGTCCTTGCAGCAAATTCAGAAGATTGCCATCTTGAAAGGTCACACGTACGAAGTAACCTTTGATGCGAAATCGAACACGAATCGGAATTTGATGACAAAGGTTTCAGGAGGAGCTGAAAGGGGTTATGCCAATTATTCTGGTGAGAAGACCTTCCAGCTGAGTGACGTGGTTCAATCCTACAATTACACGTTTACCTTGAATCAGGATACGGACTTAGCAGCAAGACTTGAATTCAACATGGGCAGCAATGGACAAGCCCCTGTCTGGATAGGAAATGTTCGTGTAGAAGATGTTACGGATCAGCAGGAAGAAGAAACCTCCAAGTCGCCTCTAGGTGACGGAAACCGCATCTATAATGGGACGTTCGAT
>NZ_JRNX01000910.1 GCF_000786645.1 Halobacillus sp. BBL2006 | reverse complement strand
AAGAGGAAGTGACGTCGACGCCTCTCTCCACTATCTAGGACGACTGATAGAGGCTGGAGATTTAGACAGCATTGGCCGAAGACTCGTTGTTATCGCCTACGAGGATATCGGACTTGCCAACCCCCAAGCTGGCCCCAGGGCAATAGCTGCCGTTGAAGCAGCGGAACGAATCGGTTTCCCTGAAGCGAGGATTCCTCTTTCCGTTGCTGTTACAGAACTTGCCTTGTCACCTAAATCAAACAGTGCCTATAAAGCATTGGATGCGGCTTTATCTGATATTCGAAATGGAAAAAGCGGAGATGTTCCTTCTCACCTTAAAGACTCTCATTATAAAGGAGCGTCTGAACTAGGACGAGGACTAGAATACAAATACCCTCATAATTACGATAATGCCTGGGTCGATCAACAATACCTCCCAGATAAAATTAAGAAACGCACCTATTACGAACCAAAAACGACGGGTAAATTTGAACAAGCCTTAAATCAAGTCTTACAAAAAATAAAAAAAC
>NZ_JRNX01000909.1 GCF_000786645.1 Halobacillus sp. BBL2006 | reverse complement strand
CCGAGTGCACAAACCGATGGCGAAAATTTTGGCAAAAGAATTAGAACCGTATCGTCCGATGTTCATTGAAGAACCGGTACTGCCGGAAAACAATGAAGCGTTGAAAGAGATTGCAGCTCATACTTCCATTCCAATTGCGACAGGGGAGCGGATGTTTTCACGTTGGGATTTCAAAGATTTGCTTGCTAGTGGCCACGTCGATGTCATTCAGCCGGATTTATCTCATGCGGGCGGAATTACAGAGTGTAAAAAAATCGCGTCGATGGCAGAGGCCTATGATGTGGCGCTTGCTCCGCATTGCCCGCTAGGCCCGATTGCGCTCGCTTCTTGTCTGCAGGTTGATGCAACGTGTCACAATGCGTTCATTCAAGAGCAGAGCCTCGGTATTCATTACAATAAGGGCAGTGACTTGCTCGACTATATCGAGGACGCCTCGGTATTTGCCTATGAGAATGGCCAGGTGGAAATGCTCAAAGGACCTGGTCTTGGAATTACGATTAATGAAGAAAAAGTTCGCGAAATGGCCGGGGAAGGACACCGCTGGCGCAACCCGGTATGGAGACATCGGGATG
>NZ_JRNX01000908.1 GCF_000786645.1 Halobacillus sp. BBL2006 | reverse complement strand
AGCCATAAAGTATCCTGCTGTAGGGTCGCCGGCGAAGAAGCGTCCGATTTCTCCTGTCGCACCTTCATATTCCCCGAAGACGAACCAAATAAGTGTATTCAGAACGTGGTGTAAGCCGACTGGAATTAGGAGACGGTTCAAGAATCCGTACAAGCCGACACCTGTCGCACCTGCTCCAAGAATCCATTCTCCAAGAGCATTGATTCCTTCTTGAATCGGCGGCCATATAAATCCAAAAATTCCTGCAAGCAAGACCATGACAGCCCCGGTAACAATAGGAACAAATCGGCGTCCGCCAAAGAACCCTAACCATTCTGGGAGCTTAATGTTATAAAAACGGTTATACAAAAGACCTGCAATGACCCCTGCGAGTATTCCTCCTAAGACTGACATATTAATATCTTCATTCATCGCCTTAGCGCCTTCCGTCAGAACAAAATACCCGATGGCACCTGCCAGACCTGCGGCTCCATTTCCATCTTTAGCTAAACCGATCGCGACACCAATAGCAAATATGAGTGCAAGATTAGCAAATATCGCATTACCTGCGGCAGCAATAAATGGAATGCCTAGCAAGTCATCTTGTCCTAATCGGAGCAAGAGAGCGGCTGCAGGCAGCGCAGCAACAGGTAGCATGAAGGCTTTACCGATTCGCTGGATAAAGTTAAACATATTCGTACCCCTTCCTTAAGTGTAAGTATTTGTATCTGTTAACGCTTCCAACAAAAATGTACCATATAAATTTATAGTTGTCTATACCATTTTATCGTTATAAAATGATGAATGAATCTTTAAATTGGGCGTTTTAATATACTCCATCATATATTAAAAGTTAGTGGTATAGACAACTTATAATCATCCTGATATGCTAATAACAAATAGACGGAAAATAGGTGATCGAGATGCGAAAGTTATTGACTGGTGGAACAGTCGTTACGGAAACGGGAGTCATTGAGAACGGTTTTATCCTCCTGGAGGATGGGCGTATCGCTGACTATGGTCCAAAGGAAAGGTTGGCCAAAGATGTAGATGAAGTTAATGAACTCCATGACACGGACATCATCATGCCCGGATTTATAGATATTCATATTCATGGGGCAGCGGGTTACGACACGATGGATGCAACGGAGGAAGCATTAAAAGTGATAGCAGAAACATTGCCGAAAGAAGGGACGACCAGTTTCCTTGCAACCACGATTACCGATACAGCTGAAAATATTAGTTCAGCTTTAAAAAATGCAGCCGCGTTCAGCAAGACGTCTTATGAAGGAGCTGAAATGCTCGGTGTTCATTTAGAAGGTCCTTTCATCAGTCCGAAACACGCAGGTGCTCAGCCGAACTCCTCTATCATTCCTTCATCTGTGGGGCTTTTCAAAAAGTGGCAGGAGTCCGCAGCGGGATTAATCCGGATTGTAACGATGGCACCTGAAGAAGAAAACGGAATGGAACTGGTTCAGTACTTGCATGAGAACAATGTGATTCCTTCCATCGGTCATAGTCATGCGACTTTTGGTGAGGTAAACAAAGCGGCAGATCATGGACTTAAACACGCGACGCACTTGTTCAACGCTATGAGACCAATGCACCACCGAGAACCGGGAGTGGTTGGAGCTGTATTTTTACACCCAACCATGTTAGCTGAAATTATCTTTGACCGCATCCATGTTTCTAATGAGATGGTTCGGCTGGCTTATCGAACGCTAGGAAGCGACCGGATGATGCTGATTA
>NZ_JRNX01000907.1 GCF_000786645.1 Halobacillus sp. BBL2006 | reverse complement strand
TAATTATTTTTCTGCGAAACTTCTCTTAAACCTTTATAGGGTGAATAGATAAGTACTTCGTTTTTTACATAAATTTTTGAAAAAAATGACTTATTTCTTAAGAGATAGAATTGTATGTTAATTCATAGCCAATTCCATAAAAATAGTCCCGCAATTCTTAGTCTATAAGAATTAGAAAGGTGAATCTTGACTTAGGAGAGAAGACCATTTTTTGTAAAATTTGAAACAATACCAACATAAAGACTTTTTAATCTAGTGCTTACATTCGGTGAAATTTATTCTATAATTGTCTGCGTTCACAAAAATTCAACAATTTTCGACCTGGAGGTAATATTGTGCAAGCAACCGCAGATAATGCACCGAAACAGGGAAAAGGCAAGCATCCCCCTGGATTATTTCTTTTGTTCATTACAGAAATGTGGGAGCGCTACAGCTTTTATGGAATTAGATCCTTCCTCGTTCTCTATTTGACGGCTGAGCTCGTCAGCGGAGGACTCGGTATGAATGAGGAGCAAGCTTTATTACTATACGGAAACTATATTGGTTTAGTTTACCTGACCCCGATGATCGGTGGCTGGTTGACTGACAAGTTTATGGGCTTACGAACCGGGATTACTATTGGCGGAATCACAATGGCTCTTGGTGACTTTACCCTGTTCTTAATTCAAGAACAATGGGGGCTCTATTTAGGGTTGTTATTACTAATTATTGGAAACGGTTTCTTTAAACCGAACATTTCTACCCTTGTCGGAGAGCTTTATGACAAGAATGATAAGCGGAAAGATTCTGCTTTCACCATTTTCTACATGGGAATCAATCTTGGAGCGCTATTCTCTCCACTAGTGGCAGGACTGCTCTATCAAGATTTCTTCTATTCCACAGTGAATGGAGTGGAGCACTTTGGCTTTAAGTTCGCCTTCTTAGCTTCATCGATCGGTATGATCATCGGTCAAGTGTTGTTTAATGCACTGGCTAAGAAATACCTTGGTGATGTAGGAACGAAACCATCACAAGCAAAAGCGGCACCAAACAATTCAGAAAAAGCGAAGCCTTTAACTAAACAAGAAAAACACCGCACCTTAGTGGTTTTGATCTTAGCTGTGTTTGTCATCATGTTCTGGGTTGGCTTTGAGCAGGCAGGAGCATCCTTCACGCTTTACACAAGAGACTTCGTCGATCGGACGATATTCGGCTATGAAGTTCCTGTATCCTGGTTCCAATCTTTGAACCCACTGTTCATTCTGCTATTGGCACCAGTGGTATCAGCGTTCTGGCTAAAGCTGTCCAACTCGAAGCGCGGAGACTTTAGTGTACCGACGAAAATGGCCTTTGGTTTAATGCTGCTTGGGCTTGGATTCATGGTGCTTGTTCCAGCTGTATTAATGACAGGTAGTGATGAACAAAACATCACGGTCCATGCGAGTGCCGCCTTTATGGTTGTCACTTATCTCCTGCATACGCTCGGGGAACTATGTTTATCACCCATCGGATTGTCGATGGTGACGAAAATGTCTCCAGTCAAATTCGCATCCGTCCTGATGGGAGTGTGGTTCTTGAGTAACGCAGCCGCCAACAAGCTGGCTGGTGTGGTTGCTTCATGGACTACGAAGGCTGGATATCTGGAAATCTATGCTTATATCGGGATCGCAGCGATTGGTCTTGGATTATT
>NZ_JRNX01000906.1 GCF_000786645.1 Halobacillus sp. BBL2006 | reverse complement strand
TTTTGAGTCATCACGTGTACGATGACTGGCCCATTTGTTTTCTTAGCATAGTTTAAGTTTTCCATTAAATCTTCAAAGTCATGACCGTCCACTGGTCCGTAGTACGTAAAACCTAGCTCCTCAAAAAACATTCCTGGTACGACAAAATATTTCATGCTGTCTTTCAACCGCTCGGCAGCCTGTGCAATTTTCCCGCCAACAGCCGGAATTTTCTTAAGAAGCCACTCTAAATCATCTTTCGCACGATTATACTTTCCAGCGCTTCTCATTCGACCTAGAGCTCCATGAAGAGCTCCCACGTTTTTTGCGATGGACATTTCATTATCATTGAGGATAACGGTTACATTCTTTTTCTCGTGTCCGATATGATTTAAGGCTTCCAAAGCCATTCCACCTGTTAACGCTCCATCTCCTATGATAGGGACGATCGAATGTTTCTCTTTCTTCAAATCACGCGCGATCGCCATACCCATTGCGGCGGATAAGGAGGTGGAACTATGGCCGGTTTCCCAAATATCATGTTCACTTTCATTACGTTTCGGAAAACCGCACAACCCTTGGTATTGACGGAGCGACTCGAATTGACCGCCTCTTCCTGTCAAGATCTTGTGTATATATGATTGGTGACCTACATCCCACAAGAAACGGTCCTTCGGGCTTTTATACACTTTGTGTAAGGCCAAGGTCAATTCCACGACCCCCAGGTTTGCACCTAAATGCCCTCCAGTAACAGAAAGATTTTCGATTAAAAACTGGCGGACGTCTTCAGCCAATTCTTCCAATTGATTATTATTCATATCCTTCAGAATTGAAGGGTCTTTAATTTTGCTCAGATCCATTGAAGGACCCCCTTGTATTTATCTTGTTTTTT
>NZ_JRNX01000094.1 GCF_000786645.1 Halobacillus sp. BBL2006 | reverse complement strand
TTACGTACGATACCTGTAGATTTCATTTTTCTGTCTCCCCTCAATCAAAAGTATTTTCGTCATCTTTCGACATATGTCTCGACATAATAGTACCAACCATTCCCAGACGTGTCAATTCTTTAAACTCTCTTTTTATTTCCAGAACCCTATACCTATAGGGGTATAAAGGTATGTGGAAAGTGACAACATTTACAGGCCGGTATCTGGTATGGTTCATTATAGTGGGCATTCCATAAATGGTTGAAAAATCCATCTATAGATTACATATTATTTTACCAGAGTATTTACATATGTTAAATGTAAATATTCGTCGTTTTTGACAGTTTTACTTAATTTTCGGTATATTTTAATGTTAGGAATGGAAATACAGAAAATAAATCGATAGAATGATACAATAATCATTATGAACTAAGCAATGGATTCATTGTATGGAATTTATGAGGAGGGAAAACGATGCCTGAGGAAAAGAATACTTTTTACATTACGACCCCGATTTATTATCCAAGCGGGAATTTGCATATAGGGCATGCCTATACGACTGTAGCTGGTGATGCTATGGCTCGATATAAACGTTTGAGAGGGTATGAAGTGATGTATCTGACTGGGACGGATGAGCACGGTCAGAAAATTCAACGTAAAGCAGAGGAAAAAGGAGTAGCCCCTCAAGAGTATGTCGATGAGATCGTCAGCGGAATTAAAGAACTATGGGATAAATTAGATATTTCTTACGATGACTTCATCCGTACGACTCAAGATCGCCATAAGCAAGTAGTGGCTAAGATTTTTGACTACTTGATGGAAAAAGGCGATATTTACTTAGATGAATATGAGGGCTGGTATTGTACGTCCTGTGAATCCTTTTTCACAGAGCGCCAACTCGATGAAGGGCATTGCCCGGATTGTGGCGGACCTGTCGAGAAGGTTAAAGAAGAATCTTACTTCTTCAAAATGAGTAATTATGTCGACCAGCTTCTTGAGTTTTATGAAAAGAATCCTACATTTATTCAACCGGAAAGCCGAAAAAATGAAATGATCAACAACTTCATTAAACCAGGTCTTGAAGATCTGGCGGTATCGCGGACTACATTTGACTGGGGAGTTGGAGTTCCTGGAAATGAGAAGCACGTCATCTACGTATGGATCGATGCTTTAAGTAACTATATTACGGCGCTCGGTTACGACTCTGATGACGATTCACGTTACCAAAAATTCTGGCCGGCAGATGTTCAACTGGTAGGGAAAGAAATTGTACGCTTCCACACGATATACTGGCCAATTATGTTGATGGCGCTTGATCTTCCGTTACCGAAACAAGTATTTGCCCACGGATGGATTTTGATGAAGGACGGAAAAATGTCCAAATCTAAAGGTAACGTCGTCGATCCCGTTCAGTTGAGTGATCGTTACGGTCTGGACGCTCTCCGCTATTACTTGCTGCGTGAAGTTCCATTCGGTTCTGACGGCGTTTTTACACCTGAAGCTTTCGTAGAACGCACAAACTACGACTTGGCGAACGATCTAGGTAATCTGCTTAATCGTACGGTTGCGATGATCAGCAAATATTTCGACGGACAAATTCCTGAGGTCAAGTTAAGTGAATCAGAGTACGATGAGAACTTGGAAAAATTGGCACAAGACACACGTCAATCTGTCGAACAATCGCTTGAGAACATGGAGTTTTCTGTGGCGCTGGCTGACTTATGGAAATTTGTCAGTCGCACCAACAAATATATTGATGAAACACAACCTTGGGTATTGGCTAAGGATGAAAATCAGAAAGAACGCTTAGGCAACGTCATGGCACACTTAGCTGAGTCACTGCGTCAGATCGCTGTCATGCTTCAACCGTTCTTAACTCAAACACCAGAGCGGATTTTCAGCCAATTGGGAGTATCTGCAAGTGAACAGAAATCATGGGACAGCCTGGCTCAATTCGGAGCCATCCCTTCAGGAAATCACGTTCAAAAAGATGATCCGATCTTCCCGCGTCTAGACGCTGAAGAAGAGACGCAGATCATCAAGGACATGATGAAGAAGCCCGCTCCTCAAAAAGAAGAGAAGAAGAAAGAAGAAAAGAAAGCGGAAGAAGTTACAATTGATGACTTTATGAAGCTTGATTTCCGAGTTGCAGAAGTTGTGAAAGTGGACAAGGTGAAGAAAGCCGACAAGCTGCTGAAGATTCAGCTGGATCTCGGTGATGAAGAACAGCGTCAGGTGGTTTCAGGGATAGCTAAACATTATACAGCTGAAGAACTTGTTGGTAAGAAAGTAATTTGTATTACGAATCTGAAACCCGTGAAACTCCGTGGAGAGCTATCTCAAGGAATGATTCTCGCTGGCGAAGATGAAAACGGCAAACTTGCTTTAGCATCTATTGATCAATCATTAAGTAACGGAACGAAAGTTAAATAAAAATTACAAAGGGGAAGCAGATGTGCTTTCCCCTTTTTATAGCTTTGTAATACTTCCCTTAATTACTTTACGAACTGGGTCTAGCAGTGAAACGACTCGCTTTCCTGCGGAGGAACTGACAAGCCTCCTCAGTCGCTTTGCTCCTTGTGGGGTCTCGCCGTTTCCCCGCTAGCCCCGCTGTCATGAAGCTAAGGGCCTCTTCCACATCAGACTGTATTGAAAAAACTACTTTTAAGGCGTTTCCGTTTTCCAGTCAAGCAGAAGGAGGGAAGGGAAATTG
>NZ_JRNX01000905.1 GCF_000786645.1 Halobacillus sp. BBL2006 | reverse complement strand
GCAAACCCAATTAAAATCATTAAGAAAAAGCTCCCAAACAAAAAATATCCTATTAACTTTATTGGAAGGGGTAGTTTTCCTCCGCTAGCTTTAGGATAACCTTCAATGTTTTGTTTGTGGGCTATAGCATCATTGAACGGTTTATGTTGGCTTCCATTACCCATAGACGATTCAGCCCTTCCATTTTAGAAGTTCAATAGTCTTCCTCGTTCACCTTGAAATTCCTCATATTACACATACGATACTTATCTAATTTAGTTTCAAAATACCTAATATCTCGGAACTGAGTCTTCCACTAAACTGCCCTTAACCGGAAGACTCAGTTTCAAGATAAAGGTAGGTTAAATGGTTTCATACAAATACACATCGGTAGCTTCCTGATCCCTTAACCTTTCACACTGTCCCCCATTTGACTCCCTTCACACAAAAAAGCAGACAAATGTCTGCTTTTTCGCACGTCAATAATAAAACTTCCCAGAACAGGGTATTACCATTACTGAATCGTGACTTTCATCTTATGCTGCTGGTTCTTGGCTTCCCTTGGATCAACGACTTCATCATTATACAAATGACAGGCGACATAATGATCTTTGTCCACCTCTTGCCAGACCGGTTCTTTCTCTGCACACACATCCATCGCCATTGGACAGCGGGTACGGAAGACGCAGCCGCTTGGCGGATCGATTGGACTCGGAATTTCGCCTTCGATGATTACTTGCTCGCGCTCGTCTTCGATGTCCGGATCCGGAATCGGGATGGCAGACAAAAGCGCTTTTGTGTAAGGATGGAGCGGTTTGTCATACAATTGATCGCTGCTCGTCAGTTCAACCATATGCCCGAGATACATGACGCCGATCCGGTCAGAAATATGCTGGACCATGGACAAATCGTGGGCGATAAACAAATACGTTAACCCTTTTTCTTCCTGAAGACGTTCCAATAAATTGACGACCTGTGCCTGGACTGAAACGTCTAACGCAGAAATCGGTTCATCGGCAATGATGATCTCAGGGTCGAGTGCGAGGGCGCGAGCGATGCCGATTCTCTGGCGCTGTCCGCCGCTAAATTCATGCGGATAGCGGGTGGCGTGATCCCGGTTTAAGCCGACTTCTTCAAGCAGCTCGTAAACACGAGCCATTCGCTCCTTATTGGATGAGTAAAGATTGTGAATCTCCATCGGCTCGGATATGATTTCCGCAAC
>NZ_JRNX01000904.1 GCF_000786645.1 Halobacillus sp. BBL2006 | reverse complement strand
TTAAATGGGTAGTTGTAATTAATCTCTTCGTCAAACGTAATGTAATCAAGATAAACCATAAGTAGAAGATATCTTTTTCCTGTTTGCGGGTCACTTAGAATGATGTGATCGCGCCCTGCTGCTTCGATGACCCCTTTAAAAACCTTGGCATTCCATTGATCGTTATTTTCAAAAGTCATGTAAACAGTCGCAGGTTTACCTGCATTCAGTCTTAAAATGTTTTCAATGTATGATTCCTCTGATGGAAGCATATTTGGCGGATTGATGCCGCCTTTAAATTGCCCTTGAGGCATTTGAGGAACTTGCATGCCCCCTTGTTGATAAGGGAATGCGGATTGCCCCTGACTTGAATAAGGGGCACTCGGATAATAATACATATACGGATTTCCAGGATTATAAGGCGAAGCGCTTTGTCCGGCCATCGGCTGCCCCTGGCCTCCCATCGAAGGTTTCTTCTGTGCCAACTGAATCACTCCTTAATATTTTAATACACACTAGGACAATCAGATCGCGTCGGAGAATAGAAGCAGTGAGATTTAAATCTTCCGGTATTCCACTGTCCGAACCATTGGCCAGGACAGTCTCCCGAAGGTTTGAAGAACCAAAGGGAGTTCGTCGCAGGATGGTAACGGCCGCCATTTATGACTTTCCGGGCGAGTCGCC
>NZ_JRNX01000903.1 GCF_000786645.1 Halobacillus sp. BBL2006 | reverse complement strand
TGGTACCGGTGTCGGCGGAGTTGGTGTCAGGTATTGGTCTGCCCATGGTGGGTACCTGGTACCGAGGTAATACCTTTTGGTGCCAGGTACCAGGAAAGGTCTTTTTAGTACCTGGTACGCTAACAGCAAAAAGAGGAATTCGCCTGTTTTTGTCGAATAAGTATTTGCACAGGAAAGGAGGAGGTTATGGCTAGAAAGAGAAGGTATTGGTTCCCTGGAGCAATTTATCACATTACGGCAAGAGGGAATCGCAAGGAGGATATATTTTTAGACAGCAAAGATCGAAACATGTATTTAAAATATTTAAAAGAGACCAAGCATGATTGTCATTTCCACATCCACGCCTACTGTTTGATGAGTAATCATGTTCATCTATTAATGGAAACTCCATCCATTCCCCCAGGTCAAATTCTTCAACGTCTACACCTCAAGTACTCCAAATACTTCAATAGTAGATACCGTCATGTAGGGCATCTTTTCCAAGATCGTTACCATAGTGAAATCATTCTAGGACATCACTATTTCAAACGAGCATGCTTTTATATCCATCAAAATCCTGAAAAAGCAGGGATTGATTGGGCTGCAAAGGATCCTCTCTGGTCTTCTAATTGGTATTACTTAAATCTTGATGAAGAGGGTTTTGTGAGTACACAATTACTTATGACTTTGTTGTCCACCTCCTACGAAAAAGCATTAGAAGTAGAAAAGCTAACCGCACTATTAGAGTGAGGTTAGCTTTTTTTTGCGTAATTGGAACAGAATTGCATAGGTACCTGACCCCGGTCTGTCTGTTGTTGGTACCAGGTACCGGCAAAGTCGGAGGTGGTACCTGGTACCAAAACGAGCGTGCTGCGTACCTGACACCACCAAACAACAAAAAAATCGCACCCCAGGGATGCGATTTTACTTTTTTATTTTCTTGGTGTA
>NZ_JRNX01000902.1 GCF_000786645.1 Halobacillus sp. BBL2006 | reverse complement strand
CCTGCCAAATGGGAGGTGGAGGCTGCAAGAAAGCCGAAAGAACCAGCTCCGAGAGACTTTCCGGGCTATCAGCCTTTGACAGAACCGGAAGCTGTTGCAATGGCTGAGCTTGCAGGGGAAAGACAGTTCGAAAAAATGCTTGCCTTTCATACACAAGGAGAAGTGATCTACTGGGGGTATGAAGGCCTCGAGCCACCCCGCGCCTTTACGATAGTACAGGAATTTAAACGAGTGAGCGGGTATCAGCCAATTAGGTATGTAGATAGTTATGCTGGCTATAAGGACTGGTTCGTTAAGGTTTATCGCAGACCTGGCTACACGGTTGAATTAGGTGAAGGTGTTAATCCGCTTCCTCTTTCTCAATTTGATGAGATTTATCAGGAAACACTGGGAATCTTCCTGGCAAGTCTTTATATGTAAAACTCTCTTCAACAACATGCAGGATTGCGGAAGACTCGATTTCGAGATGTTTGGGGCTCGTTTGCCATATTGGTAGGCAGGGGTGATTGGGAAG
>NZ_JRNX01000901.1 GCF_000786645.1 Halobacillus sp. BBL2006 | reverse complement strand
ATAGTTCTGTTCCCCTGACAAACGAAGGTGCTTTTGATGTTGGACAAATTAAACAGTCGATCACTTCAGCTACCAAAGTAGTAGCGATTCAAAGATCAAAGGGGTATGATGACCGCCCGTCTTTTACTATAGAAAAGATTAAGCGTATCATAATGGAAGTGCGTGAAGTGAAAGAGGATGTCATTATTTTCGTAGATAACTGTTACGGAGAATTTGTCGAGACGAAGGAACCGCTTGAAGCAGGGGCCGATCTCATTGCAGGCTCTCTGATAAAAAATCCCGGAGGCGGGATTGCTAGAATTGGTGGATACATAGCGGGTCGTAAGGATCTGATTGAATTGTGCAGTTATCGCCTTACCGCTCCTGGATTAGGCAAGGAAACGGGAGCGAGTTTAAATAGTCTGCAAGAAATGTATCAGGGGATCTTTTTAGCCCCTCACGTCGTTGGTGAAGCGTTGAAAGGTGCTATATTTACAGCTAAGTTTCTAGATTTGCTTGGCTTCAATACCAATCCATCCTTTGATGCAAAACGGACAGACTTGATTCAATCCGTCAATTTTGAAACCTCTGATCAGATGATCCGTTTTTGTCAGGCGATACAGCAAGCATCACCTGTCAATTCTCATGTCCTCCCTCACGCCAGCCCTATGCCTGGATATGAGGATGACGTGATTATGGCAGCGGGAACGTTTATTCAGGGTGCGAGTCTTGAATTGACAGCTGATGGGCCGATCCGTCCTCCGTACACGGCTTTTGTGCAAGGGGGACTGACTTATGCCCATGTAAAAATTGCTGTCACTCAGGCGGTAGAAAGTTTGATTGATGAAGGAATTTTTACGTTGGATCTGAGATTATCTAACAATTGATTTTAAAGTCGGTGTTGTCTTAAAAGTATGAATATGAATCGGTGACAAGCAAGCCGTGAAAAGCACACTGAAACAGTGATTTTTCATGGCTTCTTTTTTTATGTGAACATTTCTCACATATGTTGACATATCCCTTGGCTGTCGTATAATTAAAGTATCATTCTTATGGGGAGGTGGCACATCGATGAGTGATGAAATTCGTCGTTCTATGCCGTTATTCCCGATGGGGATTGTTCAATCTTTGACGGACCTTACTGCTCGGCAGATTCGTTACTATGAACAGCACCAGCTGATTCATCCTGCACGGTCAGAAGGCAACCGCCGTTTATTCTCGTTCAATGATGTCGACCGATTGTTAGAAATTAAAGATCTCATTGACCAAGGTGTAAATATGGCGGGGATTAAGAAGGTTCTT
>NZ_JRNX01000900.1 GCF_000786645.1 Halobacillus sp. BBL2006 | reverse complement strand
GCAAACGACGAGACTCCTGCGGGATGAGCATGACAGGTGAGACCCCGGAAGAAGCCTGAGGAGGCTCAGCGCATGTCCGCGGAAAGGGAGTCGTTTTTCCCGTCACCATCCTCGCACATAAAAGTCTCGAAACTGAGTCTTCCGGAATAGGGAGCTTTAATGGAATAAGAAGAACGGTGACAAAAAGCGGTTAAATAAAAAAGCTGACCTGTGTGCCGGCCAGCTTTTCATGATTAATGATTATGGTAGTCGTGAGGATTTCCATGCTTGTGTTCATGTTTATGCTTCATGTCTCCGTGATTCTTATGGTCGTGCTTCTGCTTGCTCTTCATCAAATTAAGCTGGTAAGTCGCAAAACCATCGGATGCCTCGCTTACAAAGTTGATAGTCTCCATGTCGTCCGCATAAGCTTTTGCTTTCAGTGAGGATTCGAAGGTAACGTTTAAATCAACATGCTTCTTATTAATATCTTTGAACGACCAGTTATGATCAGCTGTCGGGTTGATCGTTTGCTGCTCTACCATATAGTCGATTAGTACCTGTCTATTTTCATCAGGTGAATCAATAATGATATTCGAACCGTCTAGGTGAGGGAAATTCCCGCCTCCGCTCGCCCGATAATTATTCGTTGCAACGATGAAGGACATGTCTGCAGTGACTTCCTCTCCTTCATATTTCAAGTCTTTAATCCGGCTTGCTTCTGGGTTAATGACATTTCCGCTGCGATCGTATTTCGCTGGTTCTCTGACATCCACTTTATACGTGACGCCATCAATGACATCAAAGTTATAGGAAGGGAAGTCTGGATTGATCAGCTTTTGCTCTTCTTCGCTGTTCGGATTGATCTGATTGAATTGACCCGCTGACATTTCGAGCCAATCTTTCAGCTCTTCACCATTTAATAGGACTGCCTTCAATGTGTTTGGATATACATACAGATCCGCTACATTTTTGATTGCAATGTCTCCAGCAGGAATGTCGGTATAATAGTCCGCTCCTCCGCGTCCTCCTGCTTTGAATGGGGCACCTGCAGAGAGTACAGGAAGATCCGCATATTCTGTACCCTGGATATGATTTTCTACATACCATTTCTGAGCATTCGTGACGATTTGAATAGAAGGATCATCGTTCACAAGCGCGAAATAGCTGTTGATCGGAGCTGTCGTCTCACCAACAGGCGTTCGTACGTAGTCAATCGTTGCTTCATGATCATCTTTTACGGCATCAATGATATCCTGATCTGCATCTACAAGTGATGTATTGGTAGACTTATCATAAATTGGACGGGCTTCGGATTGAGAATCCTTCACCAGCCACTCTCCGTTGCTTT
>NZ_JRNX01000899.1 GCF_000786645.1 Halobacillus sp. BBL2006 | reverse complement strand
TTCTCTTTTTTATTTTAATAATTGAAGTTTTCTATAAAGTTTACTTGTTTAAAGTGATAGATTTGTAATATTTGTTAATAAGTCTAAAGTCCTTAAATTGTAAATACAGTGAAAAAACTCTCTCAGTCTACTTTTGAATAAGAATCAATGTGCTATAATGGCTCTATGTTTTTAAATTTCGACAATTATTGGAGGTTCATAAATGGAAGAAACAATTTCACTGAAAGAAATATTCGAGGTGCTTAAGAAGCGCATGCTGCTTATTCTAAGCCTTGCGGTAGGAGCAGCCATTATTAGTGCTCTCGTTACCTTCTTTGTATTAACACCTTCATATCAGTCTTCATCGCAGTTCATTGTAAACCAGTCCCAAGAAGAAACAGAAACACCTTACGACATCAACGATATAAAAACGAACGTAGAATTAATCAATACATACAACATCATCATTAAAAGTCCAAGGATTTTAGATCAGGTTGTAGAAGAATTAAATCTTGATATGACAGCTACTGCCTTATCTGAAAAACTTCAGGTTTCGAATGCGGAACAATCACAGGTGGTAAACGTTGTAGCTACAGACAATAATCCAGCCCAAGCAGCGGCTATCGCAAATACGACAGTTGAGGTGTTCAAAGAAGAAATCCCACAGCTTATGAATGTTGATAATGTAAATATTCTGACTACAGCGAATGTTGAAGCGGATCCTGCACCGGTCAGTCCAAAGCCAGCGTTAAATATCGCAATCGCTTTAGTTGTAGGACTTATGATAGGTGTTGGTTTAGCATTCCTTCTTGAGTATTTGGATAATACGCTTAAGTCTGAGGAAGACATTGAGAATACATTGGAACTTCCAATAATGGGAGTTGTATCAACGATTTCCTCAGAGGATATCCCGGCACAAGGAAGATCTACAAAAAAGTCTAATGTATCAAATATCCGAGGTGAGTCTGTTGGCACGTAAAAAAAATAATAAAAC
>NZ_JRNX01000898.1 GCF_000786645.1 Halobacillus sp. BBL2006 | reverse complement strand
TCCCACTTACAAAGGATGAGTCTTCCAGGATCCCTATTCTACTTAAAATGGAGCGCTTTGCTGAAGGTTCAACCTCCTAACAATGGTGTTTTCGTTCTGCTGAAAAAACGAAAGGAGGGCCGGGAAAATGCGAGACTCCTGTGGGATACAAAGGGACAGGTGAGACCCCGGAGGACGAAGTCTGAGGAGGCTCAGCGCCCGCCCGCGGAAAGCGAGTGATTTCCCGGCCCTCCCTTCTCTATCCAAGGCAACGGAAACAGCCCTTATCTCGAAACTGAGTCTTCAACAATCGGGAGCATATTTGAAATACAATTCAAAAGAGAATTTAATACAACTCATTTTACAAGCGAGTTTAATAGGGTAATACTAAAAGAAGATAAGACTTATGGGAGTGATTACATTGACGACTGGCTGTCTGTTCATTCACGGATTTGGCGGTGCCCCTTACGAGTTAGAACCCCTTTATCACAAAATAAAGGAAAGCACCGAATGGAAACTCAAGGTTCCGATACTCCCTGGACATAATGAAAATGAGTCACTCAAGGGGCGGGAGTACATGGAATGGGTCGACAAAGCAGAAGAAGACTTAAAAGAATTGACGAAAGAATGCGAGGCTGTCTATCTCATCGGTTATTCCATGGGAGGAGTCATTGCCGCGTATCTTGCCACTAAGTACAAAGTAGAAAAACTGATTTTGCTAAGTACCTCCGCACATTACCTTGATCCGGCACAGCTTGTTGAAGACTTGTGGAAAATGGCCAAAGACGGAATACGAGGGAATTTAAGGGAAAATGATTTATTTCAACGGTATATCAGGCGCATGGGATCTGCTCCAATGAGTGCTTCACTTGAGTTCAGGAAGCTTGTAGACGAATTACGTCCTTTCTTCCAAGAAGTAAAATCTCCAGCACTGATTATTCAAGGAGGAGAAGATGGATTGCTTCCTCCAAAGAGCGCAAGATTTATTTATGATTCTATCCAGTCCACTGATAAAACCCTCCATTTTCTACCTCAATCCAAACATATGATTTGCCACGGTCCTGAACAAACGGATTTGTTAAATCTTGTTTGTGATTTTTTAGAAGTAGACCGAACGCTTAGTAGCTGAATCATTTAATTTAAGGAAGAGAAAGGCCGTGATCATTAGTTTATGAACACGGCTTTTCTCTTCCATTAAGTATGTAATTCAATGTTCACTAAAATAACCATAGCAATGATTGTCAATTGCTGATGCTCTTGCAATTCGTGAACACTCCTAAGGTGGTATTGATCACCGGAAAAAAGCAGCTCTTTCTTTGTTGGATAAGGGATAGCACGACTGTTAATTTCTGACAAAACCTTTTCTGTATCTTTGTCATACACCTTCATATCTGTGGCGTCTTTCTCCCCCATTGCTTTACAAAAAATATTACCATCAGGAAG
>NZ_JRNX01000093.1 GCF_000786645.1 Halobacillus sp. BBL2006 | reverse complement strand
CCAGCCGGTCATTCAAATTAGAGAAATCGTATGCTTTTGCCTGCTTTTTATTGTGATTGGAAATGCGCTTCATTGTTTCTGGATCAAGCGACACAATTTTTTCAACAAAGCGATCAACGTCTCCAGGCTCAAACAAATACCCTTCTTCATCCTGGTGGATAATATCCGGAACAGCGCCAACGTTCGTCGAAAGAACGACAAGACCTGCAGCCATACCTTCAAGGTTAGAAAGCCCCAGCGCTTCAAAATAAGAAGGAAGGATGAACAGCTGTGCTTGTTCAAACTGCTCTACTTTTTCTTTGCCGGACATCGTACCGAGCAACTGAATGTTCAAATCGTTTGTCTCGATTTCCTGCTGCAGTTCTTTTTCTAAAGGTCCACTCCCCATCAGTTTGAAATCGATGGTTGGATCATCCTTCAGTTTCTTCGCCATTGCAATGATATCGCGCACTCCTTTATTGGCACCGAGCTTTCCGACAAACAGCACAGTTTTCTTGTCTTCAGGAAAAACAGGCTGGACGTCTTTAAATTCATTCGTGAAAATCGCGTTCGTAACTATTTCATAGCGTTCTTCCGGCACATCGAAGGTCTCGAGAAACTGCTTCTTCCATATCGGTGAAAGGCAGACGATTTTATCTGCACGAGCGAGGGTATCTTCGATCATCTGCTTTTTCTTCGGCGTGCTGTTTGCATAAAAGTCGAAGAATTTCCCGCTATGGACGTGCATGATGACAGGGTAGTTCAACGCTTTCGCTATTAATAGGAAGAAACGGCTTTTCGTAAAGGCTTTGAATCCAGCCGTATGGATATGAACCAATGCTGGATTCATACTTTTTAGCACGAAGAAAAATTTGAACAAAACGATCATGTTGTAGACGAGCTTGTTGAGTCGTTTGTTTTTCTTCGGGAAGATATTAAAGAATTGCAAATCATAATGATCGCTTGTGAACTTCTTCAATTGGCTTATAAAAACGGAAATCCCTCCAATAGGTGGAGGGAGTGGGCCGACATGAAGAACGGTTTGCTTTTTCATCAAAAATTCTCCTTATCGTAGGAAACGGTTTTAGCTGAGTTTCTGTTCACGTGCGTGCAGCAAGTTGATGATCATTAACACCATAGGAAGGGCAAGATAAATGTTGACCGCCGGAGCATACAGGACGTGTCCGGCTAAGAAAGCAATTCCTGTCCCCATTCCGATCGCTGCGAATAGTAAGACGTTTTCCGGTGTAATGACTCGAAGCGGCATCGTGAACAGCCGCTTGATAAATAAGAATGCAAGCAAGAAGAACGGCATGAACAATAATAAAGACCCGATGATTCCATATGAGAAAAATAAATCGAAAAAGTCCATCTCAATCAACTTACGGTTTTCTTTGTAATTTCCAGCGTAACCCATTCCGAAGGACTTTTGCACAATATCGGCATTCTTGTACTGCTCATACGTATTGGCGAAAAATAAATTTCTGGAGCTCAACAGAATTCGCAGCACTGGTGACTGGATCAATGAGACATCTTCATCAACATCGTCTTCATCAGGTGCTGGTTCCCCTTCTGGCGACATGCCACCCTCCGATTCTCCAGCGGCTTCGGCTTCCTTCTGCTTCGCTTTCTCCTCGCTGATTTTACTCACATCACCGCTCACATTCGTAACGGAAGGAGACAGTGGCGTCAGGCTGGCAAAAATAACAAGAAAGACGATCGACATGACCAAGCGCATATTGACGCGTTTGCTTTTCATTTTTCTAATAAGTGAGGCGAGCCACCAGATCACATAGCTGAATACGATAATGATG
>NZ_JRNX01000897.1 GCF_000786645.1 Halobacillus sp. BBL2006 | reverse complement strand
CCTCCTCGAGCTGCGCTCTGTGGGGTCTAGCCTGCTCTTCTTTTCCCGCAGGAGTCTCCCAGTTTCCAGGTACCCATTTCGATATTGAGTAGCTCTAAACTCTTGTATTTTACAAAGAACTTGCTGGGATAGAACGCCTTTAATTCATTGTTACAGCAGGTGTTCCACCATAAAATCGAGTAGATTAGCACAACTATGACTTCGATACGGTCCCTTAATTCTCAAAAGCATCTCGAAATCGAGTCTTATGTAATCCTGCACGTTTGCTGAAGAAAGGTTAATAAAGGGAAAATTCTTATACAGGATAAAAACCATCAATTAAGTTGAATGAAAACTGGCAATGAATGAGAAAATGCTCATATATCTTTTTTTGGAGGAGGAACTTTCTTTATCTAATCAACCTTTCACCCTAGTTTGCATGAACCTAGACTTAACTGAGTAAAAGCGATTTATGATTCAAAAATAATCATAGATTTTTACACGCCTGGTCGGAGTGAAAGGAGTTCCTCCCTTTAAATAAAAAATTAATTAGAATGTAAAAAACCTCCATTCTTATAGAATGGAGGTTTTTGTATTTATTTTGCTTTTT
>NZ_JRNX01000896.1 GCF_000786645.1 Halobacillus sp. BBL2006 | reverse complement strand
GCTGATAAATCCAYTTTTTCGCTGATAAATCCAYTTTTTCGCTGATAAATCCACTTTTTCGCTGATAAATCCACTTTTTAAAAAATCACATTTCCAAAAATAGGTCATAGACCTATACCATTGAGGTTTGTTTTGAAATATGATACATTATACGTGTAATTCCAAGTTAACTTATAGGAATTATAAATATTAAGGGGTTGAAACCAAATGGGTGTAGAGTTTGTTGACCTTTTTGATAAATGGGCGAGCTCTTATGATGATACGGTAGCCGGGAACGATCCGGAATATCGTGAAGTCTTCGATGGTTATGAAGAGATGCTCGAGAAGCTGGCTGAGTTATCCTTATCTCCTGTTATGGAGTTCGGAGTAGGGACAGCGAATCTTACTCGTAAGATCATCGATCAGAATAAGGTCGTTTTCGGCATTGAACCTTCGAAAGAAATGCGTCGGATCGCCAATGTCAAGTGCCCGGAAGCAGCGATTTACGAAGGAGATTTTCTTGAATATCCTTCTTTGCTGACACCAATCAGGTCAATCATCAGCTCGTTTGCTTTTCATCATTTGAATACAGATGAAAAGAAACAAGCGATTAAGCAATATCATCAACAATTAGAACCAAATGGACAGGTGATCTTTATCGACACCTTGTTCAAGGATGAAGCACATAAACAGCAGTTGATCAAAGATGCTGAAAAAGCTGGATTTTTAAATTTAGCTCAAGATTTGCAGGAAGAATACTATGGGTATCTCGAAGAACTTAGAGAGATGTTTTTAGAGCATGGATTTGAGGTATCTTTTAAACAACTGAACAAATACGCCTGGCTGATCCAGGCCAAAAAAGGAGAATGATTGTATGACACAAATGAACGTTGAAAGCTTTAACTTAGACCATACGAAAGTCAAGGCACCTTATGTACGTCTCGTCGGAGTAACCGAAGGGGATAAGGGCGATAAAATTTATAAATATGATCTTCGCATCAAGCAGCCGAACAAAGAGCATATGGAAATGCCTGCTCTTCACTCTCTAGAACATTTGATGGCTGAAAATAGTCGTAATCATCATGACCGTATTGTAGATATTGGTCCTATGGGCTGCCAGACTGGCTTCTATATCGCTATTTTGAATGACGACAGCTATGACAACGTTCTTGATGTTATTGAAAAAACGTTGAATGATGTACTTGAAGCAGATGAAGTTCCAGCATGTAACGAAGTTCAGTGCGGATTCGCAGCGAGCCACAGTCTTGAGGGAGCTCAAGAGCTTGCGCGTGAACTTTTGAATAAACGCGATGAATGGACGGAAGTTTTTTAATAAAATCGGAGGGTGAGAATGCGATGAGTTACGTAAAAGATGTTCAATCTTTGATCGGTCATACGCCAATGATCGAACTCACTCATTCAGAAATCCCGAATCAAGCCCGAATCTTTGCCAAGCTTGAATTCATGAACCCAGGCGGTAGCATCAAAGACCGGCTGGGTTTAAAACTGATTGAGGATGCATTGCAGAAAAACTTATTAAAGCCTGGTGGAACACTGATTGAGCCAACCGCTGGAAACACCGGAATCGGAGTGGCTCTGGCTGCAATCGGACACGGCTTTAAAGTGTTGTTCGTGACACCTGAAAAATTCAGCCAGGAAAAGCAGAAGCTCATGCGTGCCCTTGGGGCTGTAGTTGTGAATACCCCGACAGAAGAGGGCATGAGGGGTGCTATTAAAAAAGCGGAAGAGCTTTGCAAGGAAATCCCGAATTCATTCAGCCCGCAGCAATTCAATAATCAGGCGAATCCTGATACGTATTATGAAACACTTGGACCTG
Source organism: Halobacillus sp. BBL2006 (assembly GCF_000786645.1). GTDB lineage: Bacteria > Bacillota > Bacilli > Bacillales > Halobacillaceae > Halobacillus. The sequence continues at coordinate 178 of NZ_JRNX01000896.1, read as the reverse complement.
AAATTTATAACGATCTCAACGGAGAGATCGATATTTTCATTGCAGGCGCAGGAACGGGCGGTACGTTCATGGGAACTTCCCGATACTTGAAGGAACAAAATGAACAAATTAAAACGGTCATTGTTGAACCGGAAGGCTCGATTTTGAATGGAGGCGAATCCGGTCCGCACAAAACGGA
>NZ_JRNX01000895.1 GCF_000786645.1 Halobacillus sp. BBL2006 | reverse complement strand
CTGGGTAGCTGGGTGGTTAGTAAACAATACCCAAGATGAGTCTTCTATTCCTACTGGTTCGATTTTTGTTTCCGTAAAATACAATGGGACGAACATTAGAAGCGGTCCAGGCACCACTGATAAAATTGTTGGTCGAGGACATAAAGGAGATCAGTTCCAAGTAATTGTCAAGCAAGGCCAATGGTACAAAGTCCAGTATGAAAACAAATCTGCTTACATTGCTGGCTGGCTTGTAAATGAGCATAATGGAAAACCAGACTCTTCTCAACAAGTGTCAGGCAATCTTAAAGGTAAAACGATTATGATTGATGCAGGACATGGAGGGAAAGATTCTGGAGCGCTTGGACGTGGCGGTTCATACGAGAAGAAGATTACGCTAAAAACGGCTTTATCTTTAAAGAGTCAACTTGAAAGAAGCGGGGCAAAAGTTTTAATGGTGCGTAAAACAGATGAATACGTACCTTTATCGATTCGCTCGTTTTATTCAAACGCTTCCGAAGCAGACGTTTTCATCAGCCTCCACTACAACAGCGCTCCATTGAATGTCGCTGCAAGTGGAATCAGCAGTTTTTATTATCACGAAAAAGATAAACCACTAGCAGCATCCATTCAAGCTGGTATGGTTGGTTCAACTAACCTTATCGACCGCGGGACCCTGTATGGAGACTTTCACGTATTAAGAGAAAATAGAAAGCCTTCTGTTTTGCTAGAGTTGGGTTTTCTATCTGATGCGATAGAAGAACAAACCGTCAGAAGTTCAAAGTATCAGACTGAAGTCAGCCAAGGGATTACACAAGGATTAATCAATTATTTTAACTGAGTAACAAAAAACTGTCTCTCAACGAGGCAGTTTTTTGTTACTCAGTTAAACGAGATTAAGCTATCGTATTATTTCTGAATTTAAATATTAATTTAGTTCTACAAACGTGCAGGGTTATGAAGACTCGATTTCGAGATACTTTCGGTTCTGTTGCTAAATACGGATTAGGATTGGGTGGGAAACA
>NZ_JRNX01000894.1 GCF_000786645.1 Halobacillus sp. BBL2006 | reverse complement strand
TAAATAATTGACAGCCGTTTTTCCACGTCCACTTAATGGTAAAAATAGTTCTTTTCCTTTAACGCGGTCTGTAATAGTCACGATTCCGGTAGCTTCGCCCGCTTCTGAAATCAGCTTCACTTCTGCCCCTTCTTTAATGCCTCGTTCTTCTGCAAGTTCTTCCGATACTTCAATGAACGCGTTTGGGGTTTTCCTGACGATGCCTTCAGACCGATACGTCATATTGCCCTCGTGGAAATGTTCAAGCAAACGTCCGTTATTCACATGCAGGTCGTACTCTTCACTAGTATCATATTCCAATTCAAATGTCAGTGGATAGAGCTTGGCCTTTTTATCTTCAAACGGGAACCCTTCTGTAAATAATAGTGGCGAATCTGTTCCATCTTCAGCTACCGGCCACTGCAGCGATTCATAGCCTTCTAAACGTTCATAGTTCACACCAGCGAATAAAGGAGCGAGCTTCGCTGACTCTTCCATAATTTCCGACGGATGACTATACTTCCAGTCGTGTCCAAGTTCTTTGGCAATCATCTGAATAATCTTCCAGTCAGGATGTGTTCCTTCTAATGGTTCAAACGACTGATAGAGCCTCTGAATCCTGCGCTCTGTATTAGTGAATGTACCATCTTTCTCCAGACTTGGCGAAGCTGGAAGGACTACGTCAGCGTACTGAGCAGTTTCTGTAAGGAACAGATCCTGTACTACGAAGAAATCGAGTTTCTCAAACGCTGCTGTCACGTAGTTGATATTCGCATCAACAATCCCCGTATCTTCACCCATGACGTACATAGAGGAAAGCTCCCCATCATGAATCGCTTCTATCATTTCGTGGTTATCCATGCCGATTTCTTTCGGCAGGTCAACGCCCCATGCTTTTTCATATTTGGTCCTGACTTCTTCATCATCCACTTTCTCATAACCAGGAAAAAAGTCCGGCATACTGCCAAAGTCACTGCACCCTTGAACGTTGTTGTGACCACGCAGCGGATAAGCCCCGGTGCCTGGCTTGCCATAGTTTCCTGTGATCAATAAAAGATTCGAGATCGCTGTACTCGTATCACTGCCCCGCATATGCTGCGTAACTCCCATCGCCCAGCAAACGACGACACTCTCAGCAGAGCTAATCTCTTTTGCAAGTGACTTCAATTCGTCAATGGAAATGCCGGTCAGCTCTGATGCATATTCCAACGTATAAGTCTCAAGACTTTCTCGGTATTCCTCAAAACCATTCACCCAATCCTTGAGAAAGTTCTGATCTTCCCATCCCTGGTCTAAAATATACTTCGTTACTGCGGAAAGCCAGACAAGATCAGTACCGGACTTCGGCTGATAAAAACGATCCGCTCTTTTAGCCATCTCATGCTTACGAAGATCAAAGACAAACAGTTTCTGATCAAATAATTTTTGGGATCGTTTGATTCTTGATGCAAGTACAGGATGAGACTCTGCCGTATTTGAACCGATTGTCATCACCAGCTTCGATTTTGCGATATCGTCAATCGATCCTGAATCGCCCCCATAGCCTACTGTTCTGAATAATCCTTTTGTAGCTGGAGCCTGACAATAACGGGAGCAGTTATCAACGTTATTCGTTCCGATGACCTGACGGGAAAGTTTCTGCATAACATAGGACTCTTCGTTCGTCGCTTTTGAAGATGAAATAAAAGCGAGATGATCGGCGCCTTTCTCTGCTTTTATCTGATTGAAGCGCTGAGCAACATATGCAATCGCTTCGTCCCATTCGACTTCTTCAAATTGTTCACCTCGACGGATTAATGGCTTCTGCAAACGATCGTCACTATTGACGTAATCCCAGCCGAATTTTCCTTTCACACAAGTGGAAATTCCGTTCGCTGGAGATTGAGGATGAGGCTCTACTTTTAAGACTTTGCGATCCTTCGTCCAGACATCAAACGAACAGCCCACACCACAATACGTACAGACGGTCTTCGTCTTCTTGATTCGCTCTTCACGCATCGCTGCTTCCGTGTCGGATACAGCAAACAGCGGACCGTAGCCGGTTTCTACTTTTTTCGTCAATTCAATCATCGACTTCAAGATGCCTGGTTTCTGGTCAGTAAGAAACCCTGCTTCTTTTTCCATACCTTTTTCCATCATAGCGTTACATGGACAAACGGTTGAGCACTGACCACAGTTCACACAGGACGACTGGTCAATCGGCACATCGTTATCCCAAATGACTCGCGGCTCCTGGCGTTCCCAGTCAATCGTCAATGTTTCGTTCACCTGTACATCCTGGCAGACTTCTACACAACGTCCACATAGGATACACTGATCAGGATCATAACGGTAAAAAGATCCTGAATCATCAACATTATAGGAAGTGGGCTGGAACGGACGGGATTGATGCTCTAAGCCGAATTCGGCCATCGTGTTATGGATTTCGCATGAGCCATTGTTATAGTCACAGACTGTGCAATACAATTCATGTTTTTCCAAAATGCGGTCCAACGCTTCTTTTTGAGCTTTATGTACATGAGGCAGCTGCGTTTGAACACGCATTCCAGGCTCCACTTTCATCCCACAAGCTCGTTCCATTTTTCCATTCACCTGCACCAGGCAAGTATCACATGTTTCAATTGGTCCTAACGATTCGTTGTAGCAGATTTGAGGTACGTTTTCATCCGTAGTATTGATCAAGTCTAGTAGATTTTGACCTGGATCAGCTAAGTATTCATTCCCATTGACCGTAACGACGGTATGCTCTCTTTCTAACAAGTTAATCTCCCCTTTTTTACTCCGTTGTTTTGAGTGAGTCGAGTTCGATGCGTTCAGAATGTGTGTACACGTTCATTCTCTCTCCCCGGACAAAACCGACAGCAGTAATATTCAAATCTTCGGCCAGCTGCAGCGCCAAATTCGTCGGTGCTGATTTAGACAGCAAACATCCAATCCCCATTTTGGATACTTTCAGCAAAACTTCCGATGATATACGACCGCTGAAGATAATAACTTTATCCTTCACCTTCCAACGATTTTTAATCATATATCCATACAATTTATCGAGGGCATTATGCCTTCCTATATCAGCAAACTGAATTTCGATGCCATCATTCGTTGCTATCGCTGCCTGATGCACTCCTCCCGTTCGCTGAAACATTTGTGCGGCTCCTTGGAATTGATCCATCAAATAAGAGCACTGTTCCGGCTTGATGGTAAAGTGACTCATTACCGTCCGTGCCGTGTTCGCATCGTTTTGAAAATAGAACGCTCGACTTTTTCCACAGCACGATCCGATCCACCTTTTTTGATGAACCGCTAAATCAGGCAGTGGCTTTCCTGTTTCCACGTAAGCGAATCCTGTATCTTTATCAATGGAAATACTATGTAAATCCTTCATTGACCGGATTATTCCTTCCGTAGCAAGGTAGCCTATTACTAATTCTTCTAAATGAATGGGTGAACAAACCATTGTAGCGAATTCTTCACCATTGATCATTATAGTCAGTGGAAATTCCTCAGCAACCTCATCGGTTATGTTTTCAGCAGTCTGTTGGTGGATTTTAATCATATCCCAAGTTACTGTTCCTTTCTCCATAAGACCTCCCCATTCTAAAGTGAATAATATTAACTATTTTCCTCTTTTCTCAAAAATCAAACATATGACGGCAAAAAACGCCTGACATTCGTGTCGAATCACAGGCGAGAAAACTTAACCAACTTTTTGATCGTAGGATGGTGGTTCATTTTTATCTATATACTCTTCTTGATGTTCGATTTCCTCTTCTTGATCCCCTAACTCACTTTTCTCTGCATACCGATTGACATTATGACTGATTGTATTGAATAAAGTATCAAAAGAATCGCTCCTATAGCCCATTTGCCGTTCCATATTTTTCGCTAAAAGCGTAGTGGTATTGTTCAGGCTGAACCAATAACTTGTTCCTGCTGCGACAAGTCCTGTTAACAAAATTAAAAATAA
>NZ_JRNX01000893.1 GCF_000786645.1 Halobacillus sp. BBL2006 | reverse complement strand
AAACAACAAAAACAACCACTGAAGAAGAAAAGATCTAAACGTGAGCGCCGAATGAAGGTCATCATTTATTTGATGATCATATCCATGGTACTGTCCACACTACTTGCAGGTGCAAGTTTCTTCTTATAAAAACATTCTATAATTATTTAAAGCCGAGGGGGGATAACCCCCTCGGCTTTTTTATGATGGCGATAGTGAGAGTAAACGTTCCAGCTTTCTCTTTTCCCACTGACCATATATTTCATTCATTTTTTGTTCGCTGCTTACAATCACTACCTCTGCACCTGAAGGAACGAGATCAAAAAGCCTTTCTACATCCTCATTTTCCAACCTTATGCATCCAGCAGAAACAGACTTTCCTATTGATTCTGGCTGATTTGTTCCATGTATGCCATAAATCCTTCCATCCGTTCCCCTTGCATCGAAGCCGATCCAACGACTCCCAAGTGGATTGCGAGGATCTCCTCCGGGAATATTTTTCTTTCGATAATAAGGATTTTTAGCTTTCACCTTAATTTGAAACTGTCCTTCTGGGGTTAATTCCTTTGTTTTGCCAATAGCTGCTGGAGCATGAAAGACCTCTTTACCACTTTGAATCAAAGCAACTTCATGAGTAGTTTTATTAACGATGACAACAGGTTCTGCCGTTACATGAGGAGTTAAGAATGAACCCGTTAGGAGAAACAGGAGTGTGAAGATCTGCATGTGAAAAACTCCTTTTAATGCAAGTTTCCCCTTTCATTGCAGACCTATACATCACTCTTCTTGAAAGATCTTTTGATAATCAGATACTGCTCGATTTCATTCAGCAAATGGAAAAGACTCGCTCTAACTTCAAACTCTTCACGGGATTCCGGAAGCCTCGTATTACGAAATTCTTGTTTCAATTCTTTCAATTTTTTTAAGTAAATCACTGCAGTATTGCCAGGGTGTACCGCACCAGCGAGGTCATCAAAGAAACTGGCAATCGACTGTCTCTGGTCGTATTCTGTTGAAATCCTGCTGACAAGTGGAAGCATTCGCTCCAGTAGTTCAAACTGCTTCGTCCTCATATGAAAATAATGATAATAGCGATTATGCGTTCGCAATAGGTGATTCTCTACATCTCTGAAGGACAACGACTTTGCTTTCTCAAGCAAAGTAGCTGTGTACGTCAATTCTTGTCCCGTCCACGTGTCGTTTCCTTCCCTTAAATACTTTGCTAGTTCTTGAAGGATGACGGAAAAGTTCTGCTCGACATCACGTTGATATTCCTCCAGTTTGTTTTCTAAACTTGGCATGTACAAGTTTAATATAAGAGCCGTACCAATTCCGACGATGATCAGAAGGATTTCATTCCATACCGTTCCCCAACCGATATTTCCCGAACCGTATAGATGCAGGATAATAACAGAACTTGTCACGATGCCTGGTGTTATTTTCAACCATACCGTTACGGGAATGAACGCAAACAACATAAGTCCTATGGATAATGGATGGTAACCAATAAGTTCAAAAAAAACAAACGAAA
>NZ_JRNX01000892.1 GCF_000786645.1 Halobacillus sp. BBL2006 | reverse complement strand
TGCGTTTCATTCAGTTTTGTCCCAGCCTCTTTAGATAGTAATAATCTGTTCTAGCTATTCTTCGTTATAGACAACCTCGCCATCCACGAACGTCATCACCGCTCGTCCGGATTCTTTTATTGGATGCTTGTCCCAGAGCACTAGATCAGCGTCTTTGCCTACTTCAATACTTCCCAGCCGGTCTTCCAACCCCAGCACTTCGGCCGCCCGAATAGTGACACCCTCTAATGCGACATTCTCATCAAGACCAGCCTTCACAGCAAGCTGTGCCGACGTTTGAAGCTGACCGATAGGAATGACAGGATGATCGGTAATGATGGCAAAAGGAATCCCTTGTTGATCTAGCTTCGAATAAGTTTCCCATGAGATATTGCCAAGCTCGACTTTTTTACGACTGGAGAGCGTTGGACCTATCGAAAATTTATAGCGCTCTTTATATTTTTCAAGGTGATGGGCAATTTTATGCCCTTCGGTGACATGTTCGACATGGAGATCAATCTCAAATTCATTTGCAATCCGGATGGCTGTCATAATATCGTCAGCCCGGTGCGCATGCACACAAAGCGGGAGCTTTCGCTCTAGTACTTTTCCGATCGCTTCTAGTCTCAAATCACGAGGCTGAGCGGATTCCAAATAATGAGCCGCCTTAACAAAGCTTTCACGAATAAGTGCGGCTACACCCATCCTCGTAACGGGAGCTCGTCCTTGCTGACCATGGAACTTCTTCGGGTTCTCTCCTAGAGCCATCTTCAACCCTGCTTCTTCTTTGACAATCATATCTTCAACGACGGAATCAGGCTTTGCTTTCACAACTGTAGTCAGTCCGCCAATTACATTCGCGCTGCCCGGCAACACTTGAGCTGTGGTAATTCCAGCCTGCA
>NZ_JRNX01000891.1 GCF_000786645.1 Halobacillus sp. BBL2006 | reverse complement strand
AATAAAACAAGAAAACAATCTATCATCAAATCTAATTTTCCCGAATCAAACATTAAACATTAATGAACAACAAGAATCTTCCGCTAGCACAAGTGGAGATACCTACACCGTTAAGTCCGGTGATACACTTTGGGGCATTGGACAAGAACAAGGCGCTAGCGTGAAAGAATTGAAAGCATGGAACGGTTTAGATTCTAGCTTGATCCACCCTGGACAAGAACTTTCTGTTCAAGGTCAGGCCGTAGCAGGAGAGCATACTTCCAATTCATCAAATGAAAATGAAGAAAAAGAAGATGTAGAGCAAACATCCAACCAAGATCAGTCTTCTGATGATAACGTAGCTAAAACTCTATCGGTTGAAGCGACAGCTTATACAGCGAATTGCGAAGGCTGCTCAGGTACGACTTATACAGGGATTGACCTGAAAGCGAACCCTGATCGTAAAGTAATTGCAGTCGATCCTGATGTCATCCCGCTAGGTTCTGAAGTTTATGTAGAAGGATATGGTAAAGCGATCGCAGGAGATATCGGCGGCGCGATCAATGGTAACCGTATTGATGTATTTATTCCTAATCAATCCGATGCTCTTGATTTCGGTCGTAAACAAGTAGAAGTAACTGTATATGAATAATTTTAAGGGAAGTAGGCGATATCCTAAGGGTATCGCCTTTTTTTATTCTTTTGT
>NZ_JRNX01000890.1 GCF_000786645.1 Halobacillus sp. BBL2006 | reverse complement strand
CATCGCGTTAACTGCTTATGGATTACTTCCAATTTTAAGGAATGCCTATACAGGAATTAAAGAAGTGGACCCAGCTCTTAAAGAAGCCGCTACTGGAATGGGAATGAGTTCTTTCCGTAGATTGTCAAAAATTGAGCTTCCTCTTGCTATGCCAGTCATCATGGCAGGGATCCGTACTTCTATGGTTCTGATTGTTGGAACGACTACCATTGCCGCCTTGATCGGCGCAGGAGGACTAGGAGATCTTATTTTGCTAGGTCTCGACCGGGGAGGGGACATAAATTTAATCCTTTTAGGGGCAATCCCGGCAGCATTGCTCGCCATTATACTTGATGGAATTCTGCGGTTATTTGAACGAACATCCGCGAAGTCCGGGTTTAGATCTCTTGTCAGCCTTCTTGTTATTGCAGCTCTAATTGCAGTTGGACCGTTAGCATTCGGAGGCAAGGTGAAGGAAGACTTGGTTTTAGGTGCGAAACTTGGTTCTGAACCCGCCATTTTAATTAATATGTATAAACTTTTGATTGAAGAGGAAACGGATCTACAAGTTGGGTTACAGCCGAATTTAGGTAAAACAGATCTAGTATTCAGCGCTCTGCAGGAAGGAAGTATCGATATCTATCCTGAGTTTACGGGTACAGCGCTTGTATCCTTACTTGAACAGCAAGCAAAAAGTAATGATTCTGAACAAGTGTATCAGCAGGCGAAAGAAGGTATGTCAGAAACATATGACATGGCTTATCTTCAGCCTATGAAGTACAACAATACGTATGCAGTGGCAACGACACAGGAACTAGCGAAACAGTATGATCTAGATACCATTGGTGACCTTAAGCCTGTTGAGGATCAAATTACAGCAGGATTCACATTGGAGTTTAATGATCGTCAAGACGGGTATCAAGGCATGAAAGAAGTCTATAATTTGAATTTTGCCGAAGTAAAAACTATGGATCCAGGTTTACGTCAAGGAGCGATCGAGACTGGTGAAGTCGATGTTATTGATGCGTATGCGACCGCTGGATATATGGTGAATCTTAATTTGAAGGTTCTTGAAGATCCAAAAAACTTGTTCCCACCTTATCAGGGAGCTCCATTAATGAGACAGGAAACTTTAGATAAGTATCCCGAACTAGAGGAAATTCTGAACCAATTAGGTGGAAAAATTACCGGTGATCAAATGCGTCAAATGAATTATCAAGTTGATTTTGAAGATCGTGATCCTGAAGAGGTGGCCCGAGAATACTTAGTCGAAGAGGGGCTTATCGAAGAATAGGAGGAGTAGTAATGTTTTTTCAAAATCCCACAAAGGATGAGATCAAACAGCTATTGGATGAGTCTAAAACGATTGCAGTGGTAGGACTTTCAGACAAACCCCACCGTACATCGTATCAGGTAAGCAAGGCTATGCAAGAGGCTGGCTATAAGATTATCCCTGTCAACCCAAGTATTCAAGAATCTTTGGGTGAGAAATCCTATGCAAGCCTAAAAGATGTAAAGGAACCTATTGATATTATCAATGTTTTTCGGAGATCCGAGTATCTTCCGGAAGTGGCTCGCGAGT
>NZ_JRNX01000092.1 GCF_000786645.1 Halobacillus sp. BBL2006 | reverse complement strand
TCCATTAACTTATAATAAAGAAGTATTAAGAAACCCTTGGTTCCTTGCTTACCGTCCTTAATCATCTTTAACAAATTATTAGGTAAAGATATAGTAAATAAGCGTTTTATAGGTTACATGAATTCTATAAAGGGTGTAAGCTATTAAATAGACATTGAAATAATCTGGAGGTTTTAAAATGACAGTTGAAGTACATGGTGGAACATTAGTAAATCGTGAATTAACAGGAACAGAAAGAGAGAATGCATTAAATCAAGCAAGTTCTCTCAAAACTGTTGAAATATCTAAATGGTCTATATCTGACCTTGAACTAATCGGTATTGGTGGATTCAGTCCTCTTCAAGGGTTTATGTGTGAAGCAGATTATAAGAGAGTAGTAGAAGAAATGCGTTTACAAGACGGTACAGTGTGGAGTATTCCGATCACACTTCCTGTGACTGAGAATCAAGCAGATCAGTATGAAATTGGAGAAGAAGTAGCTCTTGTAGGTAAAGATGGTATTACATATGGTACCTTACTTATTCAAGAAAAATATTCTTATGATGAAAACAAAGAGGCAGAAAAAGTTTATGGAACAACAGAAGATGCACACCCTGGTGTGAAAAAGGTGTACGAAAAAGGAAATGTCTATCTTGGCGGCCCTATCACATTATTGAATCGTCCCGACCATGGAAAATTTGAAGACTTCTACCTTGATCCATCTGAAACTCGCAAGCTATTTGCTGATCTAGGGTGGAAAACAGTGGTCGGTTTCCAAACACGTAACCCTGTACACCGTGCACATGAACATATTCAGAAAACAGCGCTTGAAGCTGTTGATGGACTTTTATTAAATCCATTAGTTGGTGAGACTAAATCCGATGATATTCCTGCAGATGTACGCATGGAAAGCTATCAAACTATTTTAAAGAACTATTATCCTGAAGATCGCGTGAGACTGGTTATTTATCCAGCTGCTATGCGTTATGCAGGCCCTCGTGAAGCGATCTTGCACGCAACCGTGCGTAAGAACTATGGCTGTACACACTTCATTGTGGGTCGTGATCATGCCGGTGTCGGTGATTATTATGGAACGTATGACGCACAAGATCTAATTGAAACCGTAGAAGATGAGCTGGGTATTGGCATCTTCAAGTTCGAACACGCTTTCTACTGTGAAGTTTGTGAGAACATGGCTTCAGCTAAGACTTGCCCGCACGATAAAGAACATCATATTCACTTAAGTGGTACAAAAGTTCGTGAACTTCTACGTAACGGTGAGCGTCCTCCAAAAGAGTTCTCTCGTCCTGAAGTAGCGGATGTATTAATTAAAGGTTTAAAGAAATAAATATAAATTAAAAGAATAGATTCATCTAGTTTATCTAGATGAATCTATTCTTTTAGATAACATCAAAAATATGTTAAAAATACAATAAATTGATAACAAATATCTTTAATACTCTGAAAATTATTGTTATAATCCAATTTATGTGAGGTAAGTTTAAAACTAAAATACAAGGATGGGATAATTAAATGGCAAAAGTGAAAAAAGCAATTATACCAGCAGCCGGATTAGGTACAAGGTTTTTACCGGCAACTAAAGCAATGCCTAAAGAAATGTTGCCAATTGTTGATAAACCTACAATTCAATACATAGTAGAAGAAGCAATCGAATCAGGGATTGAAGACATCATTATTGTGACAGGCAAAGGAAAGCGCGCGATTGAAGATCACTTTGATAAGAATTTCGAACTAGAAGATAATCTAATGACTAAAGAGAAGTTTGAAATGTTGGATCAAGTCAATGAAACATCGAACGTTGATATACATTACATAAGACAAAAAGAACCTAAAGGTCTTGGGCATGCTGTATGGTGTGCACGTAAATTTATCGGGAACGAGCCATTTGCTGTATTGTTAGGTGATGACATTATTCAATCCGAAGAACCAGGGCTGAAGCAGTTATTGAATCAGTACGAAGAAACACGTTCTTCTGTAATCGGTGTTCAGCAAGTTCCGGATAATCAAGCGCATCGTTATGGAATCATTGATCCGGAAAGTCAGAACGGTCGCTTGTACGGTGTAAAGACGTTTGTTGAAAAACCCCCTAAAGGAAAAGAACCTTCTAATCTAGCAATTATGGGACGATACGTACTGACTCCAGAAATCATGATGTTTCTGGACAAGCAGGAAAAAGGAGCAGGTGGAGAAGTTCAACTGACAGACGCAATTCAACGCTTAAACGACATCCAGCGAGTCTTCGCTTATGATTTTGATGGAGCCCGCTATGACGTAGGAGAGAAACTAGGGTTTATTAGAACGACGATAGAAATGGCGCTGGAACGTCCGGATCTTCAAGAGGATGTCATGGCTATCATGAAAGATTTAGTGAAATCAGAAGAAAAAGTGAATTCATAATCTTCTAGAGCAAAGCAAAGCTTATTTTTTAGCTTTGCTCTTATTCATTTTTGTGTAAGAACATAGTATTGTAGTTTCAAAATTTTCTAGCTATAATAGAATAATGTAGAATTCTGTTATGAATTTGGAGTGAAAATACAAATGAGTCGTTCAGAGAAACATAAGAAAAAGTCAGGGAAATGGTGGAAGATTCCGCTGTTGTTTATGGCCTTAGTTGTCATAGCAGGTGGAGTTTATATGTACACGGTATATAGCGGGGCAAAGAGCACGGTAGATGGAAAGATGCATGAGCAAGTAGCATCTATAGATCATGAAGTAACTGAAAAGAAATTAAAAGAACAGAAGCCATTAAATATTCTTCTTCTTGGGGTAGACGAAAGAAATGGGGATCGAGGCCGCTCAGATGCATTAATGGTCCTTTCACTGGACCCTGAAAATAACCGCAGCCAATTAATAAGTATTCCAAGAGATACCAGAACAGAATTGATCGGTAATGCTCCACAGGCTGGTAAGCTAGATAAGATTAATCACGCCTATGCATTCGGTGGAACAGATATGTCTATTAATACCGTAGAAAACCTACTTGATGTCGAGTTGGATTATTACGTGCGAATGAACATGGAAGGCTTATCTGAGATGGTGGATGCTGTTGGGGGTATCACTGTTAATAATGATTTGGATTGGTACGATAGGGGTTACTACGAAAAGGGATATCACTATAAAAAAGGCGAGCTTCACTTGAATGGTCCAGAGACGATGGGATATGTACGTATGAGGTATAAGGACCCTAACGGTGACTTTGGGCGGAATGAACGCCAGAGACAAGTGATTAAAGCTGTTGTAGATAAAGGGGCTAGTATAGGCTCTGTGAATAAGATCGGTGATATGTTGGATGTATTAGGGAGTAATGTAACAACCAACATGGATTTCAGTACAATGAAAGATTTGATGTTAAATTATCGTAGTGCGCAGCAAAACATGGTCACCTATCAAATGACAGGAACCGGCACGAAGATTGATGGCATTTACTATTTACAAGTTTCTGATCAAGAGATTCAAGAGGTTCATAATAAGATAAAAGAATACAGTTCTTAAGCAAAAGGCTGACTCCATGGAGTCAGCCTTTTCTGTTTAGGAGAATTAGTAATAAATTTTTATAATATATGTATGTATGATCATATACTATAAATGATCAAGGGGATGACTTATCGCTAGCCTGTTGGATGTTCCTGATTGATCAGTTCAATCATACTTTGAATGGCTTCTCCTTTCTCTATTGCTTCTACTTTTAGACTCCACCCGTTAATATCCGTCATAACGATATACTGATCGGCTTTCATAATTTCAAACCATAACGGTTCATTGTCCAGTTTGAAGGAATACCATTCTTTTCGGAGCATAACGATCTTCCTTTCGCTTGAAGTTAATCTGGTTTTTCATCGATAGGTACATAGATTTCAGCAGGTTCGACTTTTAATTCATAAGCCATTCGGTAAATAAGTGAAGCTTTAGGATTGGCAATTCCTCTCTCTATCCTTCCGATATAAGTTCGATCAATTCCTACGCGAAAGGCGAGCTCTTCCTGTGATAGTCCAAGTTCGATGCGTAGATTCCTGATTTGTCTTCCGATAGTTTTACGTACTTGGTCATCAAAATAACTAGTCATGTAGAAATTTTCTAATGAGTGAGCCGGATCGACCACGGACTGATAAGCACATTTTTACAATTAATGGGATTTTAAACAGGATTTTTGTTAGATGAATGCTTGCTAAAGAGATTTGTTATTCGAAAAATCTATTCTATAGGGGTGATATACCAATTAAAGACACAGGTGATCATAAACTGTGGAGAACTAGTAGGAGTTTCAGTATCGCTAGTTGATGTATTAGGCGATTCAAAAGGGCGAATGAGCAGGGGTGTAACCGTCTGTAATCAACGGTGCTAAAATCCCATATAGCAACGAGTTCAAATTCCCTAATAATAACGGAATCACGTCTATATTACATAGTGATTTGGAGTGTAGAGATGAAAGTCAGGATTGGGAATTTTTTTATGATTCGAGAGTTACATCAAAAAGGGTGGACAATCTCCGCTATTTTTGAAGAAACCAGATTTGATCCTAAAACCATTCGTAAGTACATAAATTCTGATGAATTGCCAAAGAAAAAAAGGCACTAGAAGAGGCCAAGTAAACTGTAGCCTTTAAGGCTACTTAATTTCAGAAGGCAGAAAAGCAAGGGCTAATCCAACGAATTATCAAACGATATAGTCGCCCAGAATTACTTATAATGAATGAAATCGGCTATTTTGTCTTTGACTAGCTAAGTGCGCATACACTCAATATTGAGAAGATATGAGCATGGAGTTATGAATATTACATCTAACAAGTCATATGTTGAATGAGAAAGATCTTTGAAGTTGAAGTATTAGCAAGGCAATACTGAATTGGTTGATTCAACATTCAACTACCTTCAATTTCGATGGAGATTCTTACGGTTTGAGGGAAAAGAAAAAGCTGGCATTTAGCCAGCAAATCTTCGATGATATCAGTGAATTTTTTATTATTTCCATTCTCTACTTGACAGGGGGGCATTCAAAATGGTCAGCTTTTCTGGATCTTCATGATGAATAACCTACCTAATGCGAACTCTACTATCTGCTTTAGTTCGGAAGTAGATAGTAAATATGCTGCTGAATAAATAGATGTAATGAAATAACATAGCCGTAGATTTTAATTTCTCTTTCAATTAGAATACTGACTGATTAAACCTGCTGAAATAGCTTTAGCTACTTTATTTGCATACCCTTCGCTTTGTATTACAGCAAGGTCTGAAGATGTGGAAAGGAAACCTAATTCTAGTAGTACAGAATTCTTTATATTATCCCTTAGTACGTGAAAGTTCCCAAATTGGACACCATCATTTTGCAGGGAAACCTTTTGGGATAGCTGGTGGTGAATACTAGTAGCGAGAGCCTTACCGGAGTCATGGTAGTAATATGTACTAATGCCTTTTGCATAAGGAGTACTAGCAGAATTGTAATGAACACTAATAAAGGCATCAGTGTAGTAAGAGCGAGTGATCTGGACACGGTCCTGTAACGAAAGGTATTGATCTGTTTCACGTGTCAGGATCACAGTAGCCCCAGCCTGACGGAGCCTCTGAGCGATACGGTCGATAGTGTGGAGGGTTGAATGTTTTTCTAATAGACCATTCATACCAATAGCACCAGGGTCATAACCTCCATGGCCAGCATCCAAAACAACGTTAACCCCTATTAATGGAAGCTCAGAAGAAGTAGTCTTAGATACAGTAGTAGATCCTTTTGTTACTAACCAATTAGCAATCCATCCAACTTCCCCAGAATTTAGTCGAACTTTTAACCACTTGCTTTCTTCTTCAATAATCTGTAAGGAGTCACCGAAAAAGCTACCACCAATTATTTGGTCGTTTATACTTGGACCGGAACGTATGTAAGCACTTTCTACCTTCACAACAACTTCTTTTGAAGAAGAATGATAATTATTGGTTTGGTAGAGATATTGAGATGCTACCCAGCCATTCCCATCTGAATATTGAACATTAGCCCATCCGTTTTTCATTTCATCTACGTTAACGATTGTTTGTTCCGAAAGTGATCCGATGATGGATGATTGAAGATTTGGCTCACTTCGAACATTTAAGGAGTTTACATTTACACGATAGCTTTCTTTCTCGTGGGCAAACGCAATATTTGATGTAGATAGAAAAATGAATATGATTATGATTGGAACAGATAATTGAATAAATCGAGGGTTTCCGAATGGAATAATCTGAAAAAACATAAAGACCTCCTTACTAGAATTTTTATAAGATATATAGAATCGGTGGTTAAACCGTTATTTATTTGGCTGCTTTGTTTTAAAACGATTGCTTTGGAAAGTAGTGTGCTTATATAGATCCTTCCTCAATATGTAGAAGAGATTCTCATATAGAAGTGAATTTGAGGACGATCTATCATTTTTCATAGTGAAGCACTCAGGAGGGCTCTGGGGGCATAACCAGAGTCTTAGAAGAATTTCTGTATATTGTAGAACTTATCTCAATTGTCTTTCCTTATATTAGGTTATTTAATTGTAATTAAGATGAATAACATCCATTATTCGACATCGTACAACTTATTTTATGATAGTAACCTATTAGTGTAAATAGGATTAAGACACCGGTTCTAATTTCACCGTCAGGACCAATATTACCAATTATTAACTGATTAATAGGCGAATAGATATTACCGTAAGGGTTTGATGGTCATTCTAAAATTTGGCAGAATCTGAGGTCTTGAAATATAAGTAATCAATAAGAGGGCTGGATTTTCATTGTTATTTAAGCCTTTTCTTGCGATTTATTTTGTTTTCGCTGTCTGCCATCACAATGGGAAAGAGTATGAAAAGTGCTGATGATAAAAAGAGAGCCAGTATCGTAATGTAAGAACGATACTGGCTCTTTTAATTTTTTGTTCCTTAAATGCTTGCTTCAAATGTTTGTGCTATAGGGTATCTGTGATCACGATGACTGCTTCGCTATCGTATCTTACCTCGTAATAGCCGGTTAATTGTTCAGGCCGTTTCTTCAGATGAAGTACGAGGTCTTTCATGTAAGGAATATGGTAAATCACCACTTTTTAGCATGTTTTTCGATACATACTGCTTTTCATTCTTCAGAAGAGGGGCAAGGATCATTTCTTCCTTTTTTTAAAAAAACTTGAAAAAAGACGACACCAAAACTTCCTTCGTTTCGATTATAGATTTCGAGAGAGTAATTTAAGAGTCTAGGATCTTGAAGGAGGGAATGTTGGATGAATTATTTAAAGGAAATCAACGCGTTTCATGATGAGGTAGAGCTGAATACTCTTTCAGCTTCGGCGTCATTGCTATGGTATGTATTGATGCAGTTCAACAATAAGACCGGGTGGAAGAAAGAGTTCACGGTTCCAACGGCAGCGATTTTGGTGAAGTCGAGCTTAAGTGAGAGCTCGTTTCTTCGTGCGCGTAAAGAACTGGCGGAAAAAGGTTACATCCTTTTTCAATCAGGCAACCGTCATCAAACACCAACGTACCAGATGATTTCTCAAGTGAAAACGAGCGAGATGGAACAAGTGGTGGATCCCGTGAAGGCAAGCAAGACGGAAGAGGTGAAGGATACAACGGAGGATAGTGTGACGGACTTATATAAAAGAAAAGAAACGAAAAGAGAAGAAAGTGGAGGAGGGGGGACGAATCCCCATGCTTTTTACGAAAAGAACATCGGCATGCTTACACCGTTTATTGCAGAGAAGCTGACCGATTGGTGTGAATGTTTGTCTGACGAGCTTGTCATCGAGGCGATGCGAATAGCGGTTCAGCACAATAAGCTGTTTTTCAGCTATTGTGAAGGGATTTTAAAGCGCTGGGAGAATCAAAAGGTGCGAACATTGGCGGATGTAGAGAGAGTGGAGCGGAAGCAGCCTGGCAAGAAGAACCACAAAGATGATCGGGCCTTGAAGCTGAAGCGAATGGTTGATGAGTATCGAAGGGAGCGGAACCAATGAAGTATGATGAAGCGATTGATGTACTGGAAACGATCGAAGAGCTGTTTGACGGTAAATTCACGATTACTAAGCGAAAACTAGCGGTCTATGTTCCTCAGCTTGAACGAATGGAATACGATGCTGTCATGGACAAGCTGTTTTATTATGCTTCTCAGTCCCCTTTTCCACCAACACTTGCGGACATTGCTGTGTTGCCGCCTAAGAAAAATGAGTACTTGGAAAAGATGAAAGTATGGGAAGAGGAAGCAGCTCTAGTACCAGAAGAAACGAAGCGTCTTTTTGCACAGAAGTTTGCAGAGATGGTCAGGAGGAAAAGCGAATGATTTATAACCAGGAAGCCGAACAGTCCGTGATAGGTACGTTGCTATTAAAAGGAGAACTCGTAAAAGACGTGACCTTACGGAGTGAACATTTTTGCAATCACCGTCATCAGATGATATATCAGGCCATCCAAAAAATTGAGAGAGCGGGAGATCCTGTTAACATCGTAAGCGTGACAACGGAACTGAATCATAACATTCGGGCTGTTGGAGGTGTCAGCTACTTAACCGATCTCGCCAATTCTATCCCCACGACAGAAACCCTCATGCATCACCAGCATCTTGTTCTTCAGTCTTACCGCAACCGTAAAACCAAAGAAGAAGCAAGCCTATATGCTCAGAACCCCAATGGAGAGTCTCTTGATCAATTGATGAAACAGCTGGAAGACTTTCGCAGTGTGGGGAACGTCAGAGAAGAACCGACCACGAACGAGACACTACTTGAAATCACCCGTGAGATGCAGGCGCCTCCAACAGATGGCATGACCGGGTTTGCCACCGGTTATCAAGAAGTCGATCAAATGACGGGAGGCACCCAGCAGGGAGATTTAATGATTATTGCCGGCCGTCCCTCGATGGGAAAAACAGCTTTTGCCTTAAACCTGGCTGCCCAACATTGTAAACGGGGCGGGAGTGCTCATATTTTCAGCTTAGAGATGGGACGAAAATCTATATTTAAAAGGATCCTTTCCTGTGAAGCTGAGGTCGATGGCCAAAAGTGGCGGACGTTGAATTTTTCCAGGATCGATTACGAGAATTGCTTCACCGCAATCGGAGAAGTGTCGGAATGGAACCTGCACGTTTACGAACAGGCACGAACCGTCGCAGACATTCGCGCGCAAGTCCGTCAATCGATCCGAAAAGACAAAGAACCGAAGCCGCTGATCGTGATTGATTACTTGCAGCTGCTAGTCCCGGTCGGACGCTATGAACGTCGCGATCTTGAAGTCGGCGCGATGACACGGGAATTAAAGCTGTTAGCCCGTGAACTGGATGTCCCCATCATCCTGCTTTCCCAGCTTTCACGCGGCGTCGAACAGCGCAAAGATAAGCGGCCGATGATGGCGGATTTAAGGGAATCCGGAAACATTGAACAGGATGCTGATGTGATTGGGTTACTTTACAGGGAAGAGTATTACAGGCGGGGTGATGGGGAGAACAATGAAGTGGAGTTGATCATCAGCAAGCAGCGGAATGGTCCGGTGGGGAGTGTGAAGCTTGCGTTTTTGAAGGAGTATGGGAAGTTTGTGAATGTATAACGAATTCTAGAAGTTTTGAAAAGACCACGCTCCCTTTCGAGGGAAGCGTGGTCTTGTTTATTATTCATGATCATGATGGGGCTGCAGGATCTACTCAAATCACTTGATGATTCAATAGCGAGAGCACAAGACTTTTCCAATGGTTTGGATCTTCGCTTCATCCACATCAAACTTTGGATGGTGGTGGGGGTAGATCGCGTTTAGCTCTGGATGTCTGCTTGGTCCAGATCACGAATCAGGAGGAAAGGTTATGGATATACTCTACGCAATTCTGAGATCACATCCCTCGTGGGTCAGACACCATATTTTGTGCTAACTGTTGACCAGTCATCAATCAGATAAGGTTAGGGGAAACTCTATCTGGAACGACGCACAGAATGGAATTAATTATTGAAAACGATTTCTTATTGATGTAAAATAATCATCAACGCTTTAGTTCAGGCTAGAAAGAACGTCTGAATTTATTTTTTAACCATTTTTGCCAACGATGGCATAAAAACTTAGAGGTGAAAGAAATGAAGATTGCATTAGCGCATTTCAGAGTAGGAGAAACGGATGGCGTTTCATTGGAGATGGAAAAATGGAAGGCGACCTATGAAGGCATGGGACATGAAGTTGTCATGTTAGCGGGAAGTGAAGGGCAATCCAATGCTTATGTCATTGATGAGCTCCATTATAGACACCCAGCTAATTTAAAGTTTGTAGAAAATGCTTATAAGAATTTACGTGATTACGAGAGTGCAGATGCTTTAAAGACAGACATGCTTCAATTTGCGAGTACAATCGAAGAGAAGCTTGTACAATTCATTGAAGAAGAGAATATCGATCTATTAATTCCGAATAACATTTTATCGCTCGGGTGGAACCTGCCTGCAGGTGTCGCTTTCACACATGCGGTCGATCGGACAAAGGTAAAAACGATCTGCCACCATCATGATTTTCACTGGGAGAGAGAAAAGTATCAAAATCCGACGGCGTCTTTTGTTTCAGAGTGGCTGGAGCGATATTTCCCGCCCGTTTCACCTTTTATCAGTCATGTGGTGATCAATAGCTTGGCGAAGGATGAACTGAAAAAGCGATACGGTGTGGACGCTAAGGTTGTACCGAATGTGTTTGATTTTGAAAGAGAGCCTTGGAATATAGACGATTATAACGCTGATTTCAGGCAAGCCTTCGATATAAAAGAGGACGATATTTTCATCCTTCAAGCGACGAGAATTACGGAGAGAAAAGCGATTGAGCTGGGGATTGATTTTATTGCTAAGCTGCAGTCTTCTTTAAGTAAGGGGATGACGTTATACAATGGTCAGCCAATCAAGGATTCTACTGAAGTCGTCTATGTGCTTGCGGGTTTAGAAGAAGCGGAGCCCGACTATATAAAAGCATTAAACCAAAAAGCAGAAGAATTAGGAGTAGATCTAAGATGGATCAATCATTCGGTTGATCATTCAAGATGGCAAAAAGACAATGGGAATAAGGTTTATTCCTTGTGGGATGCTTATGCCGCTTGTGATTTCATTACTTATCCAAGTATTTTGGAAGGATGGGGAAACCAGCTTCTTGAAGGGATGTTTGCTAAGAAGCCTCTGCTCGTTTATGAATATCCGGTGTTTGAAAGAGATATTAAACAAAGCGGAATTAAATATCCGTCTCTCGGTTCTGAATACGACCTATCTACTCTTGGCCTGGTGGAAGTAAACGAGGAAGTAATGGATAAAGCGGTAGAAGATGCTGTTGGAATTTTAACTACCCCTGAGGTTTATGAGGATGTGGTGGAAACAAATTTCCGTATAGGCAAAGAAAAGTATTCTTACGAAGCCTTAAAAAGATATTTAGAGAATGTCCTTGAGAAAGAACAAGAGGCTAAAATTTTCAGAAAATAACCTTGACAGATTTATATGAAAACGCTAACATAGAAGTTGAGATTTATGCCAACGTTGGCAAAAAGGATGTTCTTACGATGAAAAAAGTTACAATCAAAGATGTAGCAAAACAATGCAACACCTCTGTCCGAACTGTCTCAAGAGTGGTGAACAAGGATCCTAATGTTAAAAAAGAAACGCGAGAAAAGGTTCAAAAAGCCATTGATGAAATGGGTTTTCAAGCGAACGCAATAGCGAGGTCTTTAAAAGATAAGAAAACCAACCAGATTGTAGCTTTTGTCGATCGACATCAAGGTTTATATTGGGGAGCTTTTCACAATGAGGTACTCCAGGAGCTGCATAAACTAGCTAAAGATCAGTCCATGAGAATGGTTATTTCATCTTCATCTGCCGATAGTTTTGAGGAAGATGAAAACGATGGCTTTTATCTCGTCAAGCACAGCTTATGTGATGGCGCGGTCATGTTTGATACGAAGCCAGGGGATCAACGGATTGATTATTTGAAGAAGCATAACGTTCCATTTGTCATCGTAGGGAAAGATAGTGCGAATTACGATACACCTTTTGTCGACCTGGACAACAAATATGCGGGGTACTTAGGGGCCAAGCATATGTATGACAAAGGCTATCGCAAATTCGACTTCCTGCTTGGTGATTCAGCCTTCAATGTTAACCAGGATCGATTAGAGGGATTCAATCAATTTTGTGAAGAAAAAGGCTTAGAAGAAAATGCTACCCACTTTGATGTATCCAGTATGGAAACAGCTTATCATCTCACAAAAGAAATTGTGAAGAACAAAGAATTAGACGGTTTGTTTGTTTCAGGTGATGAACGAGCCCTTGGGGTGTATCGAGCCTTGAATGAACTTGGTTATACAATTGGGAAAAATTTTGGTGTGATGAGTATTGATAATGTGAGGATGAGTGAGTATATCTATCCTCCCCTGACGACCATTGACCAATCGATTCCGGACTTCATTGAACAAGCTTTTGATATTCTTATGGATCAAATCAAGGATAAAAAGACTGTGGCCAAGCGTATTTTTATTACGCCTGAAGTTGTTGAACGAGAATCCCTGTAAAGGTGCAGGGCATTCTTTTTATACTAAATTGCCAACGATGGCAATAAATAACAAGGGGGATATTAATGTGAAGAATGCCAAATGGTTTTTGGTGTTGTTACTAGGATTGTTAGCGGTTATGGCTGGTTGCTCATCTGGAGAAAAGGCCACTGGAAGTGAAGATTCTGGTGGTTCTAATGGTGAGACGGATATAAAAATGCAAATCGTTTGGGGTACAGACTCTGGGCGCGGTAAAGCGATTCAAACGATTGTAGATGAGTTTGAAAAGGAAAATGAGAAGATTAATGTAGAGCTCGTGTCTACGACTCAAAATAACCAGAAACTATTGACTCAAGTCCTTAGTGGGCAGGCACCAGAAGTGCTGCAAGTCCCTTATCGTCAAGTACGTAACCTCGCTACAGAGGGAGCATTCATGGATTTGACAGAAGATTTCTCTGATGACGCAGAAAATTTTTATGATGAGCTCGTTAATTTAGGAACGGTGGATGATAAATTATATGGATTCCCTTGGTTGGGACACACGATTCAACTCGTTTATAACAAAACGATGTTTGAAGAAGCAGGAATCGACGGTCCTCCTGAAAACTGGGATGAACTTTATGCGACAGCGAAGAAATTGACTAAAGATACCGATGGTGACGGAAAGGTCGATCAATATGGTCTAGGACTTGTCGGTAAACAGCACCCGGATATTGCATGGTTGACCAACATGTTCGTCAATCAAGCTGGCGGTGACATCGTCAATAAAACGGGGGATGGATACGAAGTTGCATTGAATTCCCCTGAAGGTAAAGAAGCATTGAAGTTTTATAAGAAGCTAGTAAATGAAGTGGCACCTCCAGATACCGGAAACAAAGATGGTGGCGGCGTGATGGCTGATTTCCGTAATGAAGTTGTCGCAATGGAATTCCAGGGTCCATGGGGCATAACAGATATTTGGAAAAACGGAAACCCGTTTGAAGTGGCTGCAGCACCGGTGCCGGCTGGACCAGAAGGACGTGCGGCGGATTTAGGACCTTATATGTTGTCTATTCCTGATAATGTAAGCGGTGACAAAGCAGAAGCTTCCAAAAAGCTTATTGAATTCTTAGGTTCTAAAAAAGCGCAAGAAATGGTCATGCTTGGTGAAAAAGGTGAAGACGGAAAGTACTATCCATTCCGTGTTCCAATGCGTAAAGATTTAGCTGATTCTGAGTATTTCCAAGAGCACCCTGAATTCCTGGTCTTTATTGAAGGTCTGAAGTATCCGAGTATTTCTTCTCCGGTAGAAGCCTGGGCACGAGTAGAACAAGAAGTCTACCAGTCTCAGCTTAACCAAATGGTGACCGGAGAAAAATCAGTCGAAGAAGCGTTGCAAACGGTAGAAGAAAAAGGAAATCAAATTTTGAACTCTAACTAACGGTTCAAAAGGAGTGAAGGAGCTAGGGTACTATTCTGGCTCCTTGCTTTTTAAAAGTATGTCATGAAAAGGAAGTGAGCTGGTACGATGAAGCGATTCGACTTGAGGAAAATAGATTGGACTGGCTATGCTTTTTTGGCACCAGCCCTTCTCATCCTATCCTTATTCATCATGTATCCGATTGTTTGGGCATTTATTGCAAGTTTCAAAGTCATTAATCCTATGGAAATGAGACAAACGGGACTTTTCACGATTCCTGGTGAATTCGTAGGAATCTCTCAGTATATAGAAGTATTTAAAAATGATCTATTCATTAAATCTTTATTCAACACGGGATATTTTGGGCTTGTTTATATTCCGATTACACTTGTCAGTTCAGCGCTGCTGGCGATTTTCGTCAACCGCCAACTGAAAGGCGTCAACTTTTTCAGAACGGTATTATTCATTCCTTATATCATATCGATTGTAAGTGCTAGTTTGATTTTCCTGTTCATTTTCAATAGTGATCAAGGACTCGTCAATGCGTTATTATATAAGTTTGGAATCGATGGACCTAATTGGTTCTCTAATTCACTATTAGCGATGCCGGTCATTGCCATCATGAGTGCTTGGAAAAAAATCGGGTATTTCATGTTGATTTACTTAGCGGGTCTGCAAAATATTCCTCACAGTCTTTATGAATCAGCTGAAATTGACGGTGCCAGCCCTATCAAAAAGTTTTGGTATATCACCTGGCCATTGCTTGGACGTATTACGCTAGTCGTATCTGTTCTGCTTATGATTGATACGTTGAAAGTGTTCCAGGAAATCTATGTCATGACAGGTGGAGGGCCTGGAGATTCGACGACTACAGTACCTTTCCTGATTTATAACGAAGCCTTCCAGTTCTTCCGTATAGGAACGGCATCTGCCATGTCCTACATTTTGTTCTTGATCATCATTGTGATCACGATTGTGCAAAAACGCGCCGTTGATAAGAAACTCGGATAAAGGCGAGGAGGAGTGTAACGATGAAAGCGAAACATCCGATTTTATTGCAAGTATTCATGTGGAGTTTAACGATCATTTTTTTAATGCCGATTTATTGGCTTTTCGTTTCAAGTGTAAAAACGGATAAGGAAATCACTCAATTCCCTCCGACCTTCTGGCCGAATGAGTTCCATTGGGAGAACTTTCCTCAAATATGGGAGCGGCTCGATTTTACACAAACGTTCGCAAACTCGATTTTTGTAACCGTATCGGCAACGATATTGATTACCATTTTTGCAACGATGGCAGGATATGCTCTATCTAAAAAACATATCTTCGGGAAGAATGTCCTGTTTATGATTTTGGTCGGAACGATGACGGTGCCACCACCGGCTTTGTTGCTTCCGTTATACTTCATCATCATCAAGTTAGGGATGTACGACTCCTTAATCAGTTTAATTATTCCATTCGGTGTGACAGTCTTCGGGGTCTTCTTCATGAAACAATATATTGATGATGTTCCTGATGAATTGTTAGAAGCAGCGAGGATTGATGGCTGTGGGGAGTTCCGTATTTTCTTCCAAGTTGTATTGCCTGTGATCAAGCCTGCGATTACGACTATTGTCATTATCGAATTCGTAAATAACTGGAATTCATTCACGATGCCTTTAGTCTTGTTGCAATCAGAAGAGAAATTCACGCTGCCTTTGAAACTGGCTATGCTTTCCAGTGAATCCGTGGCGATTCCGTGGTCACAAGTGCTAGCAGCGAATCTCCTGACGATTGTTCCTGTCGTTGTATTGTTTATTGTCTTGCAACGGTTCTTCATTAAAGGAATCATGGACGGAGCTGTAAAAGGATAAAATGGGGAGGCCATTGGATGAGACAACAATTAATTGAAAAAATAGAAAAGCATTTGCGCGATATTTATGGAGAAGTCCGGAAAGGGGATCTTCACCAATTCGAATCACTTCTCGACAAGTGGTCGTCTAAAGAGTGGCAAACCCCCTCCGCCCCAACAGAAAAAAATGTTTACTTAATCACTTACGGAGACAGTATTTATGAAAAAGGAAAGCCATCTCTTTCTACCCTTCATCAATTTTTAAACGAGGAAGTCGGAGAGAGCATCACAGATGTTCACTTGCTTCCTATGTTTCCTTATACGTCGGATGATGGTTTTTCAGTGACCGATTATCGACAGATTCATCCAGACTTAGGGGACTGGAGCGATATCCGTTCTTTTTCCAATGACTACCGAATGATGTTTGATTTTGTAGCCAATCATATGTCTCAATCGAGTGACTGGTTCCAAAAGTATTTACAGGAGGATCCGAAATACAAACAATTTTTCATTCCTGAAGAAGAGCATTTTGATACGAGTAACGTTGTTCGTCCACGCACCTCTCCGCTTTTTCATGAATATGAAGCTGAAGGTGGTGTGAAGACGGCCTGGACGACATTTAGTAAAGACCAGGTGGATGTTAACTTCAAACACATTCCTGTTTTATTAGAAATGACAGATATTCTTTTGTCTTATGCGCACCAGGGAGGAACCAGTATCCGCCTCGATGCGATCGGCTTTATATGGAAGGAATCGGGGACAACCTGTATTCATCTTCCCGAAGCCCATGCCATCATTCAGTTGTGGAACACGGTAATTAACGCATTCCAGCCAAACACACAAATCATTACAGAAACGAACGTTCCTCACAAAGAAAACATTAGTTATTTTGGAGATACAACAAACGAAGCGAATATGGTCTATCAATTCACATTACCGCCGCTCGTGTTGTATAGCTTTATGAAGCACGATGCAAGAAAACTAACAGAATGGGCGAAGTCGATTGGGAAAGTATCTGATTCAGCGACCTATTTCAATTTTCTTGCCAGTCATGACGGCATTGGGATGCGTCCGACGGAAGGCATTTTGACGAATGAAGAAAGGCAAGAGCTCGTCAATCAGGTGAAAACCAATGGCGGGGAAGTTTCCTATAAAAGTAATCCAGATGGCAGCAAGAGTGTTTACGAACTCAATATCAACTACTCAGAGGCTCTGAAAAACAAAGACGAAGATGTAAGTGAACAGGACGAAGTAGATAAAATGCTTGCTGCTCACTCCGTGTTGCTGTCAGTGATTGGGGTACCAGCCATCTATTATCATTCTTTGCTAGGTTCGAAGAATGATCTCGAAGGATTGCGGACGTCTGGCATTCCTCGTCGAATTAATAGAGAGAAGCTGGAGCTTGGGACGATTCGACAAGAGCTTAAAAATGATGACAGACGAGCGAGTATTTTTAACGGATTAAAAGAGATGATCGCCATCCGCCAAGAAGAAAAAGCCTTCTCTCCATATGCTGAACAAGAAGTGCTCGATATGGATTCACGAGTCTTTGCGTTAAAACGAATTCATGAAGAAACGGGAGAGGAAGTGTTCTTCGCTGTGAATACATCCCGCGAAGAGGTTACGGTCACGGTGCCGTTTCAAGGGCATAGCCTTATGGACAACACGCCTGTTGAAGAGACTGTAACCCTTCCAAGCTATGGTTTTACATGGGTGAAAAAAGGTTAAGAGGGAGGACCTTTCTATGAAAGTTGTCATAGCTCCAGATTCATTCAAGGGTTCCCTTTCAGCTTCTCAAGTGGCAGCCGCCATGGCGGAAGGAGTGACAAAGGCGAGCAGCACAACAGAAGTGACAAGGATTCCGATGGCTGACGGCGGCGAAGGGACCATCGATGCTTTAGAAAAATGGGTGTCCCGGGAAGTGCCGGTTACGGTGAAAAGTCCTGTCGGATATCCGGTAGAGACAAGTTTCGCAATCCTTCCCTATGAAGGGGAAGAGGCAGC
>NZ_JRNX01000889.1 GCF_000786645.1 Halobacillus sp. BBL2006 | reverse complement strand
TATTGTTTTTTTCTGGAATCCATTTGTAAAATACATAAGGAAATTCTTCCTGCAACCGTAAGATTTCGTCAAAAATCGGACGGAATTGATCATTTTTTGTGAAATTCTTTTCCATTGTATCTACTACAATTTTAGCATCAGAGCGGATGGAGATGATTTCTTCAGGATACAAGTCCAGGCAAACTTCGAGCGCTTTAACGACGGCGAGAAATTCAGCCTCATGGTTCGTTTTTTCACCAAGGTCG
Source organism: Halobacillus sp. BBL2006 (assembly GCF_000786645.1). Classification (GTDB taxonomy): domain Bacteria; phylum Bacillota; class Bacilli; order Bacillales; family Halobacillaceae; genus Halobacillus. The sequence continues at coordinate 708 of NZ_JRNX01000889.1, read as the reverse complement.
AAGGTATATTCTTTAATGACCTGTCCTTGTTTAATGATCACGCCCGCTGCACTTGGTCCTGGATCTCCACTTGCTGCTGCATCGGTATATACTTCGATCAAGGTTGGACATCTCCTTCTAATATTCAGGGTGTTTAAAGCGTCTAGCTATATAAAGGAAAGGGGTATCGAGTGCTGCAACAATAAATTTGATAATATAAGTTGTCAAGAATATTTCAAGCCAAATCCCTGTGGGATAAAGTCCGTAAAAGGCGATCAAGCAAAAGATGGCACTATCCAATAGCTGACTGATCATTGTACTCCCATTGTTACGGATCCAAAGCGTACGTTCACTTGAGAACAAGTTCTTTAATTTTGCATAGAGCCAAACGTCAAAGTATTGGCTAATAATATAGGCAATGAGACTTCCAATTGCGATTCGGGCACCAACTCCAAAGATGGTCGTAAATGCAGACTGAGCCATATCATTTTCTCCTGGTGTGAATTGGATAGCCAGCTGCATGATGATCGTAAGAATAATGAGCGTAGAGAAACCCATCCAAACTGCTTTTTGAGCATCCTTCTTTCCATACTTCTCATTCAGTATATCCGTCGCAAGGAAAGCCGTCCCATATAAAATGTTTCCTAGAGTCGCGTTCAAACCGAATAATTCTATTGTTTTGACTACCTGGACATTTGCAATGACCGTCGACATACCGATCCATACAAA
>NZ_JRNX01000888.1 GCF_000786645.1 Halobacillus sp. BBL2006 | reverse complement strand
TCGGTGAACCAGGTGATACTATTGAAATCAGAAATCATACGTTATTCATTAATGGAGAAAAACAAACACAAACATACCTCGATGATGAGGCGATCAAGGGGACTAGAGATTTCGGCCCCGTCGAAGTTCCTAAAGGGAAATATTTCGTAATGGGAGATAACCGTTCCATAAGTAAAGACAGCCGGAATGGACTTGGATTCATTGAAGAAGGAGAAATTATTGGTCGAACCGAACTGGTCATCTATCCACTCCAAGAGTGGGGATTGACAAAATAAAAGCAAAAGGCGTGCTTTTATCGCCGATCGATTCTAGTAACAAACAGCTAAAAAGCTCTACGCGGTTGATCCACCAACCCGTAGAGCTTTTTTTATTTTGGTGCTGCGATTTTTTCAGACAGCTGGTGTAACGTATCAATGAGCAGATCCAGTTTCCCTTCCATGCGATGCAGCAAATAGAAAGTGACCGCAATTGGAAAACCAACATCTGTAATGAGCGGAAGCCATGTCTCCAAACCTTTCACCTCGCTTCTAGTTGGAAAAAGCCGCTATTCAAGAGGATAGCGGCTTTTTCAAATATTTTAGAGCTCTACATCATACACATTACGTTCTACAATTCGTGCTTCTTTCTTTTCTACAAGGTCTCCCCCGCTGGAATAGAAGCAGTTTTCAGTTAGAATGGCATCCATCGCTGCATTGATGGCTATCGGATCAGTGGGTTCGATCGGCTCATCCAGTGTAATGGTAACCGCACGGCCTTCTTCATTTAGAAACTTCAGCTCTAATTTTTTCACTTGTATCCCTCCCTATTATTAATTTTATAGATCTGCGATGACAAAACTATCGTTGCGTTCTACAGTGTAAAGAACGCGCTGTTGAAGTTGAGCAATAGAAACAGCCACGTTATGCAATTGCTCAGGCGTCGATGTCGTTTTCACGTTGTTGAAAGATTTTGTTCGGAAAATCGGGTTTCCTTCCTCGTCCACCCCGTTATCAAAAACCATTTGGAGCTGTGTGTTTACTTTTTCTGAACTGATTGCCATGTTGATCACCTCCTTTCATACCTATAATCGGACGGGATATGAAAGTGGTGTCAAAAAAAAGTTCGAACCGGAAGCTGAATGCAGCTTTCCGGTTCGAACTCTAAGTCAAACAATGAAATTATGATATCGTCTATCTTTAAATAAGTAGGGTTTAACCGTGATCGAAGATACACATCCCGATCAATCCTAACGACACAACTACACAAACAACAAACATGATGACCTCAGCCATACCTTCACCTCCTAGATCAACTCTATTTTATCAAAAAAATCGGATTTCCGCTCTATCTATTATACATGATGGCATAAGCTTTATACATGGTAAAATTCCCACATCGGGTTCACCACAAACGGCTTTTTCATAATTATGACATATTGTTTTGGCAAATTTGTGAACTATTGAACAAAGTGTAGAAACATGATCGCTCGTGGATTACACTATAAATGTAAGAAAGATCAAAAAACTAATCACCAATCATGTGAAATGGTGAACAAACTATTAAAGGAGTGTCCATGATGATTCAATGGCTTAGAAACAACCAGACAGCTGCTATTATCTTATCTGTATTACGTATTTACTTAGGTTACACTTGGTTCATGGCCGGTTTAGGTAAACTAACCGGTGGATTCGAGACAGCTGGCTTCTTGAATGGAGCGATCGCTAAAG
>NZ_JRNX01000887.1 GCF_000786645.1 Halobacillus sp. BBL2006 | reverse complement strand
AGACTTCAACCTCCTTGATGGCGATCGCCCACTCTATGACTGGGCTGGTAAACAGACCTACATCGCCCTTTCCAATATGATGACTGCGGCCGCAGAGATAGGAATTGACTCTTGTCCGATTGAAGGCTTTTCCATTGAAAAAATGAATCAACTTCTTGAAGAAGAAGGATTATTAGAGGATGGAAGCTTCAGTATTTCTGTCATGTGTGCATTCGGATATCGTGCGCAGGAGCAACCAGAGAAATCACGTCGTTCCTTCGATGATGTCGTTAAGTGGCTCGATTGATCCATTCATTATTCTTGAATTATAGAACTAAAAAAGCTTAGCGTTTTAGCTCTGAGATTTTTATAAAGAATTTACTATATTGAATCTACTATTGTAGAATCACGAAACTGTTGCTTAATGTAGCCAGTAAAAAGACTGCTGTGTCTCCACAGCAGTCTTTTAAAGGTTTTTACTCAAGATATTCAAGTACTTGGCGTACAGCTTCTTCTCCTTGATCCATACAATCCGGAAGTCCGATCCCGCGATAGGAATTGCCGGCCAGATAAATACCTGGAAGATGCTCTTTCATCTCAGCTGTGATCTGATCCAGTCGTTCTTTATGTCCAACTTTGTACTGCGGCATAGAGTCGTGCCAGCGAGTCACGACAGAAAAGTCAGGACGCTCCGTAATATCCATCGTCTGGTTCAAGTCACGAAGGCAGATTTCTACAATCTCTTCATCACTTAAATGAACAACTTCTTGATCAGCCGGCTTCCCGACATAACAACGCAGTAGGACTTTGCCTTCTGGTGTCGAGTGCGGCCACTTTTTATGGGTCCACGTGCAGGCTGTGATCCTGAAGTCACTATTACGTGACACAACGAAGCCTGTTCCGTCAATGTCCTTCTTAATGGCTGATTCGTCAAAAGCCATCGCCACATTAGCCACAGATGTTGCATTTGTTTCTTTGAATGGAGCCATGAACTCATATTGAGACAGCATGCGCTGCGCGGCAAAGTGAGGGGCAGCTATAATGACAGCGTCCGCCTCTTGAACGGTCCCATCACTTAATAATAAATGGTAACCTTCGTCATGTTTTTCGATATGATTCACTTGTGTATTTTTCTGGACAATACCTGATTCGAGGGAATCTTCTATCGCATCAACAAGGGATTCCAGTCCATGTTCAAGCGTTCGGAACATACTTGGTTTCTTCTCGCCTTTTTTACGCTTTTTCATCGGATATTTTTTTCGTAACCCTTTGATCAGGCTCCCGTAATGTTGTTCAAAATCATAGAACATCGGAAACGTGGATTGAAGACTCAATTCATCAATGTCACCGGCATAAATCCCGGATAATAAAGGCTCAATCAGGTTTTCAACGACTTCGTTTCCTAGTCGTCTGCGGAAAAACAATCCAAGGGACTGGTCGCCTTCCACTTCTTTTTTCGCTTTAACAAGATCCTGTGCCGCTCTCACTTTCCCAACAGGGCTGAATAAGCCTGAGAACAGGAACGGACGAACCTGTGTTGGAATTCCCATAAATGAACCGCTCGGCATAGGATGGAGCTTTCCGTTAACGAGGATGTACGATTGTCCCGTGCCATTTGGAACAAGCTGGTCTTTTAAACCGACCTCTTCAGCTAATCTTGCTGCACTCTCTTTACGAGCAAGGAAAGAATCAGGGCCACGTTCAATCGTGAATCCGTCTTTTTGGACGGTTTGGATCTTACCACCCAATCGTTTGCTCGACTCAATAAGTTTAAGATCAATCGACAGGTTTTCCTTTTGCTTTTCTTTTTGTAAGTAATAAGCGGCCGTCAACCCGGAAATGCCTCCGCCGATGATGACGACCTGTTTTTGTTGAGACATAATATCCCTACTCTTTCACTTTGTCTAAAACGACTTCTGCTAGTGTGCGGATGAACTTCGGATGAGTGTTCGGCATTTCAGGACGATAATAGTTCGCACCAACTTCGTCACAAACGACTTTACACTCGTAATCGTTATCGTATAAAACTTCCAAATGATCCGATACGAATCCGACAGGAGCATAGACGAATGTTGTGTACCCTTTATCGTTGTATAGATCACGAGTCAAATCCTGTACGTCAGGACCGATCCAAGGATCCGGCGTGTTGCCTTCACTTTGCCAGCCAATTTCGTATTGAGTGATTC
>NZ_JRNX01000886.1 GCF_000786645.1 Halobacillus sp. BBL2006 | reverse complement strand
TTTATTTTTGTTTTTGTACTTGATTTATTTTATAAAATAATCCATTGGATGCTCAAATTTCTTCAACTACGTACAGGATTGTTAAAGACTCGATTCCGAGATAACTTGGGTCCGTTGCCTTAAATGAGTTGGGGGGGAGACGACTCGTCTAGCTGAAACGCCAAGACACTCGCGTCATAAGCAAAAAATCAACAGAATTAAATAGCCTATTCCTTTTGATTTACTGCTTATGCGAGTCGTGTCTACCAGGGCATTTCCGCATTTGAACACTTTCCTGTGGGGGCTCGCCTAGCCCCTTCTCCCTCGGGAGTCTCGTCGTTTCTAAGCCACCCCATTTGTCATGGAGGTTCACGGCCCCATTACATCAGAATATTTAATTGTCTTTCTGCATTGGTAAGGCTTAATCAGTTATGCTTCTCTCATGAGGAGGCCACATGATGCGTTTCCGTTTTCCAAACAACAGTAAGGAGGTCCGGAAAATTGCGAGACTCCTGTGGGTAAAGAGTTCAGGGTGAGATCCCGTAAGGCAAAGCCTGAGGAAGCTCACAGAACGCCCACGGAAACCGAGTGATTTCCCGGACCTCCTTTTTCTATTCAAGGCAACGGAAACATGAAAAAGTCTCGAAATCGAGTCTTCAACAATTGGGAGCTTTAATTGGTTAGGAAATATCAATAAAAAGATTAATCAGTGTGTAATATTTTGAAACCAATCGATGGTACATATCGTATAAGTAGTATTCCGTGGGAAAGCTATCGTATAAGGAGGTGATCGTTCATGGAGGGTTCATGTCGCAGACGCATTTTATCTTTGCTTGTTGTTGTAACCGCTTGTTTATCTTTATTTCAGTTTCATTCCTTTGTTCATGCTGAAGGAGAAGGTCAACAAGTCTATATCATACCTGTGAAAGAAACGGTTGAGCGAGGAATGGCAGCCTTTTTAGAAAGGACGACCAAAGAAGCCGTAGAAAATGGTGCAGATCATATAATTTTCGAAATTGATAC
>NZ_JRNX01000885.1 GCF_000786645.1 Halobacillus sp. BBL2006 | reverse complement strand
TAATTAAACCTGTACATTCTCTCAGCGGGTCTTTGCTTTTTATAGATAATTAATTATAATGAAGTAACTTTAAAACTAACAACACATGAGATGGGGCAGAATTTTATTATTATTATTGCCCCATTTGTTTAACGGTAGTATTTAATACTAAGAAAGAATGATTTAATAGGGTTTAACCTAATATTATCGTAATTGGTCCCGCGTGCCCTAATAGCCTTCTAAGGTGTATGTCGTTTCGTTGCTGGTTTAAGGTAGTATTCCTGACTGGATTTTCTATATTATTACTGATATTTTATTTAAACTCATACTAATAGAGTAAAGCTAGAAAGCCGATTATATAGGGGTTTCTATATCTTATTCTTTATTAAATACCTCGAGTGAATGGGCGGCATGATATGATAACGCTGAAACCACTAATGTAATAGGTTTTTTTCCGCATTACAAATAAGTTTTGACTGGATTTTTCTATAAAAAGGTTGAAACACAAAAAAAGTCTCTGGAAACTCTTCAAGTAATGTATAAATAGTTAGTAATTAAAGGACTACTTCCTAAATAAAGGAGGTAGTCCTTTTTTGCTTTTAAAATTTGCATTTCAGGTTTTCTAGAAGACCGTAAATTCTAGCCTTGTAAAAACATTTCTAAGAGAGTGGAAAAACTATGGTAATAATGCTGGAGCGATAAATACAAAATTACAACGAATCAGGGCATTTTTAAATTATTTGGTTGAAGAAGGTGTCATTAAGGAAAATGTAGTTTCTCAATTGCTTGGTATAGATTTCAGAGGCATAAAGGCCCCATATGAGAGCTAATATTTCGTGGGGATTCATAAAACTATCTAAGTAACAAATCCTTTTCATAGGAGCTGTATTTAACTTCGTTACAATCCAAATAATTTTTTCCAAAAGGGGTTGTTTTTTTATTCCCTCTACTTTATTTCGGGCATCTGGCCATCGTAAACCGAGTGAACGATGGCACCTGCCA
>NZ_JRNX01000884.1 GCF_000786645.1 Halobacillus sp. BBL2006 | reverse complement strand
TCTCTTATACAGATACGCAGCTGATCCGCCTCGGCGGTCCGAACTTCCATGAACTGCCGATCAACCGTCCGGTATGTCCGTTCCATAATAATCAGCGTGATGGATATGGACGTCATACGATCAATAAAGGCCAGGTCAGCTACCATAAAAATTCTTTATGGGATAATACTCCTGAAACAGTCAGTAAAGAAGAGGGCGGATATGAGCATTATCATGAGAAAGTAGAAGGTCGTAAAGTAAGAGCACGCAGTGAAAGCTTTAAAGATCATTTCTCTCAAGCAACTCTTTTCTGGAACAGTATGAGCGAACCAGAAAAGCAGCACATCATCAATGCTTTCAGCTTTGAACTTGGTAAAGTAGAAAGTGAGTCCGTAAGAAAACAAGTCGTTGACATGTTTGCCAATGTAAGCATGGATCTTGCGAAAGGCTTTGCTGAAAACATTGGACTGGAAGCACCATCAAATGGTGGTTCAGATGTAACCAAATCATCACCTGCCCTAAGCCAGGAAAACACGGTCAAATCACCTAAGACGCGAAAAGTTGCAGTCATTGCAGGCGAAGGATTTAAAGGAAATGCAGTGAACGAAATACTCAGCACTTTCAAATCTGAAGGCGTTACCGCTGAGATCGTCAGCCAAAAACAAGGGAAGCTTAAAGGTGAAGATGGTTCAGAACTAGCAATCGATCATACTTTCCAGACCGCAGACCCTGTGCTGTTTGACGCGATTTACGTAGCCGGCGGGGAAATTAATGATAAATCATTTAAACAAAGTGCCGTTTACTATGTGAGCGAAGCATTTAAACACTTCAAGCCGATCGGTGGAACGTTTGAAGGGAAACAATTATTGAAAGAGAATGATTTTGCAGGTCATAAAGGTGTGGTTGAGGGTGATGATTCTTCCTCATTCGCTAGTGAATTTGTAGAATCTATTGCTGCTCACCGCTATTGGGATAGGGAGCTTGTATAGAATTTTAGAAAGCCATCCATGTGTTTGGATGGCTTTTGTTGTTGTCTGGGAAATGATTTGGGTGAGGACTTTTTGCGGTGTGAGGCTGTATCTAGCTCCAGCGCCTGGCCCTTAGAGGGCATAAGTCAATCACTGAGCTATCCACTCCACCGCTTGCCTTATGATTGTCGAGCGCTCAAGGCGTTTGCGCTTTTGTTATTTTAATACAGGAAAAAGGAACGAATTTAGGTATGGATAGTTTCGAAGTGTCCAAATTAAGGGAATGAACTAATAAAATACTAAAATGAAGAGGTGTTTGTATGATTCGAACAATTTTGATGATCATCGGTTTAATTGTGGTTATTGGCTTCATTATTTCTATACTATAATTTAACGTGCTCACCTTTCCACTGGGTGAGTTTTTTTATGTCGTGTTCTCTTCATAAGTTTGTATAACACAACGTGGATTTATATAATACGTCTAAAGGAGGTTAACCAGATGAAAGAATTGATACAGTTACATAAAGATGAATTCATAGAACAATTGAAGCGGTTTTTATCGATCCCTAGCATATCCTCTTTATCTGCGCATAAAGGCGATGTTGTAAAAGGGGCAGAGTGGGTGGCAGATGCCCTGAAAGAGACCGGAATGGAGCATGTAGAAATCATTGAGACAAAAGGTCATCCGATTGTTTATGCGGACTGGATCCACACAGAAGGGAAACCGACTGTACTTGTTTATGGTCATTACGATGTTCAACCGGAGGATCCTCTGGATTTGTGGGAGACGCCGCCTTTTGAACCGACGATCAGAGATGGGAAAATTTTTGCTAGAGGGGCTACGGATGATAAAGGGCAGCTTTTCCTTCATATCAAAGCACTGGATCTCCTTTTGAAGGAAAATGGAGAGCTTCCCGTCAATGTGAAGTTCTGCATCGAAGGTGAAGAAGAAATCGCCAGTCCAAACCTCGGTCCGTTCATCAATGAAAATCAAGAAAAGCTAGTCTGTGACGCTGTCGTCATAAGTGACACCTCATTTATAGAAAAAGGCCAGCCTGCGATCTGCACATCCTTACGCGGAGCGCTTGCCATGGAGGTAACCGTAAAAACAGCCAATACAGACCTTCACTCCGGTACCTATGGCGGGGCCATTCCGAACTCCATCCATGCTCTGGTACATATTTTAGAGTCGCTTCATCATGAGAATGGCGAAATTGCTGTTGATGGCTTCTATAAAGGAGTGCCAGAAGTAACCGAGGAATTGAGGGGAGAAGTCGCCCAAATCCCTTTTGATGAAGAAAAAACGAAGCGCGAACTTGATCTGGATGCTCTGTTTGGAGAAGAAGGCTTTACCTTCCAAGAACGTGTCGGTATTCGTCCTACCCTTGAGATCAACGGTATTACAGGAGGGTTCCAAGGGGAAGGCTTGAAGACGATTGTTCCTAGTAAAGCAAGCGCGAAGATTAGTTGTCGTCTAGTTGGAGAGCAAAACCCACAGGCTATATATGAAGCCATAGAACAACATATGGAAGCTCATAAGCCTGCCGGTGCCAAAGTTGAAGTTCAGCAGTATATTCAGGCGAACCCTGTGGCCCTTGATTCTCGAAATCCTATGATTCAAACAGCAGCGGACGCCTACGAGGAAGTTTATGGCGTGCGGCCGCTCTTCCCTAAAGAGGGTGGATCGATTCCAATCGTTGAAGTGTTCTCAAGAGTGCTTGACGCCCCTGTCGTTTTAATGGGCTTCGGACTTCCATCAGAGAATCTACACGCACCGAATGAACATTTTCACATTGAAAACTTTGTGAAAGGGATGGAGACGGCGGCTTCGTATCTGAAGAAGCTTGGAAACCAATAAGAGAAAGAGTACGTGCCCGTGGCATGTACTCTTTTTTTATTGTGAAATTTAAAGAATAAGCGTATAAGGAAGAGTATACAAACATTTTTTAAAGAATTTACGGATTAATATTTACATGAAGCTGAATTTTGGTATTATATACAGGGATTTAATTAATAACCAATAGTGAAGAAAGGAGATCGAGCGCATGCTTACATCTCTTTATATGTTGAGTTTAACCGTCCTTCTTACGTTTTTAGTTTTATACGCAGTGGATAAGGTTATGACCCGTTTCAAGAAGGTGAACAAAGCTGTCACCCAGACAGAGCAAACTCCATCTGAACTGGAACTGACCGAATCTTATAAATCATAAATTCCAAAAAGGTGTCCCTTCAAACGAAAGGGCACCTTTTTTTGTGTTTTGTATGTAGTTTA
>NZ_JRNX01000883.1 GCF_000786645.1 Halobacillus sp. BBL2006 | reverse complement strand
TCCATATTTTCACCTCCTCTTGCTATGAACTTGGTCCGTTTGTCGGTAATTACAAACGTTTCATTTTCAGTTTTCATTTAGTTAAAATAAGGGTATAAAGATGAAAATGATACACATTCATTTTATGCTTGACTATGCTTAATGTCAAGGAATCGTCAAATCTATCCTTCGACTATTTTGAAATATTTTAAAATATCAGTCTTTTTTCACCCCATAAAATATAACTTCACAATGAAAACGGCATCTATATTTACACTAAGAAAAAAGCAGCGCCAAGAAAATGGCACTGCTTTTTTTGATAAAGAATTTACACATCCAGCGTTTCTTGGCTTTCGGAGTTAGAAGCTTTATCTTCCTCATCCTTCTCCATACCATAGTGATCGCGGATTAAACGTTTCACTTCTTCATATACTTCCACATTCTCTTTCAAGTATTGTTTCGCATTTTCGCGGCCCTGTCCCAGGCGATCATCATTGTAAGAATACCATGAGCCACTCTTCTGGATCAGGTCAAGATCCGACCCGATGTCTAGAAGTTCTCCTTCTCTTGAGATTCCTTCCCCGTACATGATATCAACTTCTGCCTGCTTGAATGGAGGCGCTACTTTGTTCTTAACTACCTTCAACCTCGTCTTATTTCCGACCATTTCATTGCCTTGTTTCAATGTTTCTGCTCGGCGGACTTCCAGACGTACAGAAGAATAGAATTTAAGCGCACGGCCACCTGGAGTCGTTTCCGGATTACCGAACATAACACCAACTTTTTCACGAATCTGGTTAATAAAAATAGCCGTTGTTTTCGACTTATTGATAGCACCGGAAAGTTTACGAAGAGCTTGGGACATCAATCGTGCTTGCAGTCCAACGTGAGCGTCTCCCATTTCCCCTTCAATCTCGGCCTTAGGTACAAGGGCAGCTACAGAGTCGATAACGACCATATCCACAGCACCACTGCGTACTAGAGCTTCTGCGATCTCTAATGCTTGTTCGCCTGTATCCGGTTGAGATAGTAACAGCTCATCAATATTCACGCCTAAATTTCTAGCATAGACAGGATCCAACGCGTGCTCGGCATCGATGAATGCAGCTTGTCCACCTTTTCGCTGTGCTTCTGCGATCGCGTGAAGAGCTACAGTCGTCTTACCTGATGATTCCGGACCATATATTTCTACGATTCTCCCACGAGGGTATCCTCCAACACCTAACGCTACATCAAGTGCAAGCGATCCACTTGGAACGGTATTAATTTTTTGCTCCGCGTTCTCTCCCAATTTCATGATGGAGCCTTTACCGAATTGCTTTTCTATCTGGCGCAACGCCATATCTAATGCTTGTTTACGATCACTCATGCTATACCGCCTTTCAAAATTTCTACTCTTATCATAACTTGTTTTATTCGGTTTGCCAACTAAAAAAGCGAATAAATGTTCCCTTTTTTTATTAAACAAACATGCGATACTCCTATTTCCTTTAGAAGAAAATTGAAATACCGCATGTAATCGCATATCTATATTGTATTTTTCAGCTTATGAAAAAGAAGTTCATACCCTTTCTTCACGGCCCGATTTCTTATCTTGTCACGGCTTCCATCAAAATAATACTGCTCGACTGCGGGCTTTTCTTCACCGAGTTGAAGTCCTATAAAGACAGTTCCTGGGTCGCGGCCTTCACTAGAATCAGGGCCAGCCACACCTGTGAAACTGATAGAAATATCCGCTTGCAGCAAGTTTTGAGCATTCAATGCCATAACCTCTGCACATTCATAGCTGATCGTTCCATATTCCTTGATGATAAATTTAGGAACTTGTATAACCCGTTCTTTTGTTTCGGGTGTGTAAGCGACTAAACAGCCCTGACAAACGGAAGAAGCTCCTGGCAATCCAATGAGATGCTCAATAAACTTTCCGCCTGTAAGACTTTCTGCAGCGCCGATTGTAAGTTCCTTTTCCTTTAAGAGGTCTCGTACCTTAGATTCAATCGTGACATTATCACTGCCATAATAAAAATTTCCCACTCGTTGGAGAATTATTTCTTTAAGAGAACCAATTTT
>NZ_JRNX01000882.1 GCF_000786645.1 Halobacillus sp. BBL2006 | reverse complement strand
ACGTTTCAATTCTACTTTTCCGACGATGGGAAGTTTTTCTAAATCCTTCGTCGTCTGAAAATAAGCTGGAGCGAGGTTATGCTCCTCCATGTACTCCTTGTAGAAAGGAACGTTTTCGTACGCATGCTTGATCAAGGCAGAGACCTTCTCATTTTGTTCATGAATCAACTCCTGCTGATCTTTCCACTGGTTCTCTTTATAGGATTGATAATAATCGAGGGCATTTGTCTTTCGTATCTTTTCCATTAAGCGGATCCGTAACTTCTTGATCCAACCCATACTTCCAACTCCTTATCTATTTGTCAGCTAAATTTTTTATAATGTCCGAATTAAGTATTCATTATACGTCTCTATATGAATTTTGTTCAAGCATTAGCCCCATAAACGTTGATATTCCAAGTGTTTACGACTCTATTACAATTTCCAACATTTATAGACAGGGTCTGGAATATGGTTTATACTTCACTATGTCAATTGCTAATTGAACAACGACTCAGAGGTGCTTTATTAATGACGATGAATCAAGAAATGTATAAGAAGCTTCTTCTCTTATTTATTATAGTACAACCCGTTCTCGACATCCTTACTTTTTTCTCCATTAGACAGCTCGATTCGAGTCTGACTGTCGGAATTATCGTCCGTGTTTTATTCATGGGCCTTTCTTTACTCTTTATTTTCTTTGGAAACTCAAGTACATACAAAAAGTACGTCATTCCTTATTTATTGATTCTCTTCGCAGCCGTTGGAATCGGCCTTGTTTATAATTTCTTTGACAAGCCCGTGTTCGAACCGTTTTTAGAGCTTCAATTCTTAGCAAAGACGCTTTATTTCATTGTCATGTTCTGTGCATATCTCTTGTTATTCACGAACAAAGACCGAATGAACGAGACGAAGCTCGATATTTTAAAGTCGCTTACGATTGCCATGCTGATCATTTCGTTGACGATGTTTGTCTCGATTTTAACAGGAACAGCTTCCAATACGTATGAATATGGAAAATTCGGGTTCAAGGGCTGGTTTTTCTCCGGAAATGAAATCAGCTCGATCGTAGCCGTCAGCTTTCCGCTCGTTTACTTATACAGCTTGAAGAAAATGGAGTCCTTCAAGCAGTGGTATTACTTCATTCCTGTTTTATTCCTAGCGATCGTCTCCATTTTAATTGGTACGAAGGTAAGTTACTTTGCTGTACTTGGCGCCTCCATCATTATCGTATTCAGCTATGTG
>NZ_JRNX01000881.1 GCF_000786645.1 Halobacillus sp. BBL2006 | reverse complement strand
ATCACATCATCATCAGAGTAAATGGCATTGAAGTCCCCATGTGTGAGTGCCTGGTGGTTTTTTCTCATTTCAATAAGTTTTTCATAATAAGCTTTCAGTTCCAGATTTTGTTCTGATTTATCCCAAATCATCATTTCCCTGTAATAACGGTCCTTCCATTCTTTTACTTCTTCATGGTTCCTGCTTTGAGATAAACCGACTTCGTCACCGTAGTAAATAATTGGTGCCCCAGGTAAGGCGAATTGAAGCGATGCAGCCATTTTCAACGTTTCTGTATCTCCATCGGCTTCATATAGAAAGCGAGGCATATCATGGCTGTCCAGGAAGGTAGCCGGGACAAACTCCTCGTGATAAGCTTCATTGATTGTCGTTAAAGAGTCAGCTAGCTTATTCATACTGGAATCATTGATGAACGCATCATAAATGGCTGACTGGGTTGGAAAGTCGATCGCTCCATCCAATTTGCCCGAATATGAAGTAATCGTTTCTAAGTTATCCCACACTTCTCCAAAAATGAAAGCGTCTGAATCAATTTCCTTCACTTTGTGGCGGAAGTCTACCCAGAAACTTTGGCTTGGTCCTTTGGCATAATCAAGGCGGAATCCATCCACTCCGATCTCTTCCATCCAAAAC
>NZ_JRNX01000091.1 GCF_000786645.1 Halobacillus sp. BBL2006 | reverse complement strand
ATATTAACTATGATCACTTAGCAAACAACACACCAGCATTCCGGTCAAAGATTTGCGATAAGTGTTCCTCCGTCACCCCACGCTCTTTCAATTGCGGAAGGATGCGTTTGAACAAATGATCAGGCGACCAATTTTGCATCAGAGGCTGAATCTGTTCTGGAATAACAGGATCTCGTCCCCACCATACATTGACGGTATCATGGGACAAGAACAACTGCTTCTCATACCCTTGCCCTAACAATCCTAAGAGCACCGTCATCCTTGCTTCATCCATCGGTGCTCCGACCATGCCCTGTAATCCGAAGCGATCCATCGCGATGTAAACGCCCTGGTTCAGGGTTTCTAAGTGCTGGGTGATATCCGTCGTCCCACACATGTGCCCGATGACAATTTTAGATGGATCGGCTCCTTGTCCAATTAGAAAAGTTGCTTGCTCCGGCCCCATTGTTCCTTCTTGGGTATGGGTAAGCAGAACGATGCCCGTCTCTTTTTGGGCTCGGCCGGCCGCACGGAAGAACATCTGCTCATATTCGGTAATCTCGCCTTTACTTGAGGCAAGTTTAATAATCCCGGGTTTGATCCCAGTACCTTCGATTCCATTCGTGATTTCTTCCATGAACAGTTCGTAGATTTCCTCTTCCGCAGTGCCGAGCTGTTGGCGGAATTTAAAGTAAGGGGTGGCACCCTCTCCTTCATAATAATAGCCGGTCGCACAAATGATATTCAGTCCTGTTTCTTCCGATACCGCTTTTAATAGATTCACATCTCGTCCGCATTCATTCGGCGTCGGATCGACGACGGTATCGACACCCTGCTCCTGAATCAGCCGTGCAACTTCCACGCCCTGCCGCTTCTTCTCTTCGAAATCGGAAGTCCCTAGGGTCATATCTCCCTGAAAACCAGGATAGCCGAAATAGAAGTGCTCATGAATCAACGTCTTCCCTAGTTGATCAGCTTCTACTGGACCACGTACCGTTTCTACCATTCCCATTACACTACCTCCTACTTGTTCTCTTTCGCAGACTTGATCGCCTTATTCTTTTGATCTCGTATTGTTCTTCTTAAAATCTTACCGACACTAGATTTGGGAAGTTCGGATTCAAACTCAATGACTCGCGGTACCTTATAAGCGGCCATATTGTCTCGGCAATAAGAGATTAACTCTTCTTCTGTCGCCGACTTGCCATCCTTCAGCACAATAACTGCACAGACGGTCTCCCCGCGATATTCATCAGGAACGCCTACAACGACTGCTTCCTGCACAGCCTCATGTTCATAGATCACTTCTTCAACATCCCTTGGATAGATGTTGTAGCCACCCGCAATGATCAAGTCTTTTTTCCGATCAATAATATATAAGTAGCCTTCGTCATCGACACGCCCGATATCTCCGGTATATAGCCAGCCGTCACGGATGGTTCCTCCTGTTTCCTCCGGCATGTTCCAGTACCCTTTCATGATCTGAGGTCCGCGCAGCACGACTTCTCCTGCCTCCCCAACCGGAAGCTCCTCCGTCCCTGTTCCGACATCCACGATCTTATAGTCCGTCGAAGGCACGCCAATTCCTACACTGCCTGGCTTTCTCTCAGCAAATAACGGATTGCAATGAGTAACAGGGGAACTCTCAGATAACCCGTAACCCTCGTAAACTTTCGCCCCTGTTTTCGCCTCAAAGCTTCGCATCAGTTCCTGCGGCATCGGAGCACTCCCGCTGTTACAGACACGGATACTGTCAATGTTGTACTCTTCCGCTTTTGGATGGCTGTTAATCGCAACATACATCGTCGGTACACCTGGGAAAAAGGTCGGTTGTTCCCGCTTAATCGTCTCAAGCACTTCTTCCAATTCAAACCTTGGTAGCATGATATTTTTTGAGCCCGAATAAATGGAAAGATTCATGCCGGACGTCATCCCGAACACATGGAATAGAGGAATTACTGTCAAATACCTTTCTTTTCCCATTTCAACTTCGTCTTTGAAATACTCATTCGTCTGCACCACATTCGCGACAACGTTTCGGTGAGTCAGCATCGCACCCTTCGATCGTCCAGTCGTGCCTCCAGTATATTGAAGGACAGCAAGATCTTCACTTGGATTGATATCAACGGATTTTGGAGGACCTTCCGCAAGCTTCAAAAAGTCCGTAAATTCAATCTCATCGCTTGTCCCTTCAAAATTGCCATCAAACATGACAACAATCACATTTTTAATCGACGTTTGATCTTTCACTTTTTCCAATACCGGTAACAGAGGTCCATAAATAACTATCGTCTCTGCTCCTGAATCGGTTAAAATATGAGCAAGCTCGCGGTCGACAAGCATCGGATTGACTTGAGTGACAACCCCGCCAGCCTTCAAGGTCCCGTAGTAACTGGTGACATAATGCGGACAGTTCGGCAGCATAATCGCAACCCGGTCGCCTTTCTCCACCCCTGCCTTTTGTAAAGAAGACGCAAAAGCGTGGACCTGGTCGTTCAATTGTTTATACGTGATTTCATGACCAAAAAACGATAGCGCCGGGTTTTCAGGAAATCGATCGACGGACTGTTCTAAGACATCGGTTAACGGAATATCAGGAATGTCCACTTCTGCTTGAATACGCTCTGGATAATGCTTTCTCCATACTCGTTCCATGTATTTTTTCCTCCTTAAAATTAAAACGTCAATCCTCCGCCATCGACCATCAGCGTTTCCCCAGTAATGAAGGACGCCTGATCCGAGGCTAAAAATAAAACAGCTTCAGCGACTTCGCTCGGCTGACCGATTCGTCCAAGCGCATTGGCTTTTGAAATAATGCTCCATTTGCGCTCATCTTCTCGCCAATTATCCACAATCGGCGTATCAATTACGCCCGGGCCGACAGCATTAACGCGAATCCCGTAACGGCCGTACTCAAGCGCCGCATTTTTCGTCAACGTCACAAGTCCGCCTTTTGAGGCATTATAAGGACCCGACCGTTTTTTCCCTTTGAAGCCAAGCACACTAGAGGTATTAATGATTACACCTTTGCCTTGGTCCATCATGCGCGGAACCGCATGCTTAATTCCAAAGAACACACCCTTCAGATTAATATCGACAACGGTCTCCCACTCTTCTTCCGTCAATTCATGAAGTTTTTTCTCCTCACCACCGACACCTGCATTGTTGAATAACACATCAATGGAGCCTAGTGTTTTTTCTGTAAATGCGATCGCTTCTTTAACGCTTGATTCTTTTGTAACGTCCAACTCGAAAAACTCAGCCGTACCACCCTGGTCTTTGATTTCAGCTACAACCGTTTCGCCTTTGTCGCGATTCCGATCACTCACGATTACGGCTGCTCCTTCCTCCGCCATCCGAAGTGCTGTCGCGCGACCAATCCCGCCTGCTGCACCGGTAATCAACACATTTTTCCCAGCTAGTCTCAACACATTCCCTCCCATACGCCTTTGGTTACCGCTTTCATTATTTCGCACTTGAATACTGACTGGTTGGTATGTAATCCTCAAAAAAATTTACATTTGTTCCCTATTGTCACTATATATCAATATTTTAGAAAATTCAAACTTTATATGATAGGATACTATCAGTGCTTTCGTCGATTCCCCTTCCAGTTTGAGCGATACCATTCTTCCTTTCGCTAGATAAATAGAGCGGTTTCGACGATTTACTCTCCCCCAGTTCGAACGATATCCACTTAACTTTAGTTGATATTCACTCTCTCCCTTCAAATATCTAGAATTCCACACGCTCTAAACGGGTATAGAAAAAAAGATCTTCTTCAATTGAATGAAAGGAGCTGCCCTACTCATGATGAGCCAAGCTTTGTCTGCGTTAAAAGGGGGATGGCTGTTACTCCGTTTCATAGCTGTCGTATCCTCAAGCGTAGCAACGATCGTATCCACCCTCCTCCCACTGTACTTGTATTACAATGTTTCCATTACACAATTGCTGCCGCTGTTTACTCTGTTAGTCTTTGGTGCCTTCCTCATCCACGGAGTCCTTACCCATATATTAAATGATTACATAGATGACCAGTCTGGGACAGACACCAACAGCCCAGCGATACTGTCAGGAGGCAGCCGTGTCATTCAGAACGGTTTTATTTCTTCAGCAGCGATGTGGAAAATAGGAAAAGGACTGATTCTATCCTTAAGCATAGTCGTCATTGGTCTGCTTTTGTTACAAAACTATAAATTAGCGATTCTATTATCTCTTGGGTTATGGGGGGCGATTTCCTATTCCCTTCCGCCCTTACGTCTCAGTTATCGCCCCTTTATTGGAGAATGGCTGTCTACTTTTCCATCGGTCTTATTTCTCGGACTCGCCGGTGCCTGGTTAACCTTAGATCCCCTCCCGGAATGGGCTTGGCAAAACGCTGTCATCAACGCCTTGTTTTGCATCGCCTGGGTAATGGTTCATCATATCCCGGATATTGAAGCTGATCGGCAAGCGACACCAAGGAAACAAACGAGCGTGGTATGGGCCGTGGATCAATTCGGAAAAGGATTCAGCCGTCTGCCAGCGCTTTTATATTTTGGGCTTACCGGTTTATGTGCCTTATGGTTAGGAATGGATCGGATATGGGCTGCGGGTGGGTTGTTCCTAACAGTGATCGCCTCGATTGTACTGATCGTAAAAATGGATGTCGATGACCATCAGCAAGTTTCTAATTTTGAAAAAGTGATCCTGATTTTAGCAATGATCACAGCGATGTGGTTAGGAATTTTCAGTTGAATGATAAGAAACGAGATTTCGCAGAATCACCGACGAATCTGGTCAATTTGGTAGACTATTTGAATGATTTAATCACTAATAGGAGCGATTCCTATATCCGTATCTTGGCATCAAAAAAGAGATAGTTCTCCGTCACCAGAGCTATCTCTAAATTGAATTATTCCATATTTTGCATCTGCTCAAAGGCTTCCGGATAGTTGATGGTATCGAATACTTCCCCTGTATCCGCATTGACAACTTCAATCGTTACTTGATAATTATCAGGACTCGCTCCATCAAACAGTTGATAAAACAGCCCTGTCATTCCAACCCCCATCGCAGCAAAACCATCGAAGCTATTCTCATAAGCTTCTTGATCCACCTTCATCGTGAATTTTGAAAAAGATTTGTTTGCTTTAATGTCCTTTATCGATGGAAAATCACCGCTCGACTTAATCTCTTCAATCGAACCTGCCATCTGTTTCTCCATCTCCTGCATCATGTCTTTGTGCATCGATTTAGACATTTTGTACGTAATTGTTCCGTCACCATTATTGACGACGTCTTTGATACCTTCTGCTTCAGCTTGTGCTTTGATTTGTTCAAAATCGGTGTTCTGCATTTCGAAAAAGGATTGTGGGATAGTGACTTCGACATTGGTTAAATTTTTATCGACGCTAATGGAGGGCTCTTTTTCTTCATCGGCTTTCGTTTCTTCACTAGACTTACTTCCTTCATCAGACGTTGCTTTCTCTTCTTGCTTGCTCGGTTCCGCACCTTCTGCTTCTGATTCCGATGATTCATTACCACCACATGCAGTTAACACAAACAGGAATGTCACCATGACAAACAGTAATTTTTTCATTACTTTTGCCTCCTCCTCCTCCTTGATTTTAATGCATCCACCTCATACTTATGTTCCTTTAGGAGATTTATTATTATTATCGTACCACATCTTTTTAACTAGAGAGCTAAGAATTCAAAAAGAAGTTGATTTGTTATCATAGAGGGAGAAAAGTGATTTTGATATACATAATGAACGGTAATAAACGCTTGGGGGGAGGCTCGCATATGGGCTTAGCTGTAATTGTCGTGATGATCCTGTCTTTGTGGTCGATCACAAAGACATTAGAAAAACTTTCGAATAAAATCCTGGACAAGCAGGACAAACAAACGGAGTTGCTAGAAGAAATTAAAATCCGCTTAGATAAAAAATCTACGTAGTAATACGGACCAAAAATAGGCTGCCTCTCAAAAAGAGGCAGCCCTTATTTACAAGAACAGTTTCTAATTCCCTGCCCCACGATACTTCGTCACACCAACATTCCAAACCATAAGTGCGATCGCAAAGAACACCCCACCAACGACTGGCGTTAAGAAGGCATAAACATACCAATCCTCTCTGCCTAAGAAATAAGCAGCCGGATAAACACCGACAAAGGCGAACGGGAGAATCCATGTTAAGACGAATCGAATGACATTGTTGTATATATCAACCGGATAACGACCATAGTTTCCGATGTTATACATCATCGGAATAATGCTCGTACGGCTGTCGGACCAGAAGCTAATGCTCGCAAGCAGCACAAAGATGCCGGCATAGACAAAAGCGCCGCCAAGGACCATCACTAGAAACACGAATGGATCATACCAGGTCAAAGAAATACCAAGATTTCTCCCGGCATAAATCATGACCGCAATCCCCGTGACCATCCCAAATAAGGATTCAAGCTCCATCCGCTCTAAAATGATTTGAAATAACGAATGCACCGGCCGAGTCAGGATCCGGTCCATTTCCCCTTTGACAATATAACGTTCATTGAAATCCCAAATATTAAAGAACGCTCCAAAGATCGCAAAGGGGACTAAGAAAAAGCCGTATATAAAGATGATTTCATCCCTTGACCAGCCGCTTAACAGCTGCGTGTGGCCAAAGACGACTAAAATAAAAATCAGGTTCACCGCCTGGAACAAGAGGTCGGACATAATCTCCATAAGCATGTCGACCCTGTAGGTCAGGCGTGTTTTCATATATTGAGAAACATAATGGAAAAAGATTGCTGCGTGCCTCATGCTTTACCCTCCCTGCACAATAAGCTGTCGTTTTGCGGCCACCCACAAGAGCTGAATTGGAACGATTAAGATCAGTGCCCATACCATTTGAAACAAGAGCGCATCCCAAACTTCCGGTCTTGAAAATCCATCTGTAAAAATCATACTAGGAATGTAGCTGATCGCCTGAAACGGTAAATAATCCATCAAGCTTTGCGCCCATCCAGGATAAAAACTGATCGGCAATAGCAATCCTGAAAATAAATCAATGACAACGCGTTTCGCGCGAATTAACCCATCGTTGTTAAAAAAGAAGAACGTTAACACGCCGGTCAGCAAGTTGATTTGTGTGTTGACGATAAAGCTGAAAACGATCGAGATCATAAAAAAGCCCCACGTCGATAAAGCCGCGGAAAAGTTAATCGGAAAGATTAAACTGACAATGATCATTCCCGGTACCGAAAAGAACCCAAGACGAAAGATGCCTTCTCCCAGTCCTTGCATCGTCTTCATCGTTAAATAATGATAAGGGCGGATAAATTCGACGGCTACTTTTCCTTCCTTAATCTCCTGGGCAATTTCGCGGTCAATATTGTTAAAATAGAAAGCCCTGGCCATCCAGGCGACGGCAATATAAGTGGTCATTTGGATGACCGAGAGGCCTTCAATTTCCCCTTTATCCCCGTAAATCGCACTCCATAAGAAGTAATAAGCGCCAATGTTTATGCTGTAGATCAGAATGCCGCTATAATAATTCGTCCGGTAGGCGAGCATCATTAAGAAGCGGATTCGAATCATCTCAATGTATTTGGCCATCAATAACGCCCTCTTCGTAAATATTGCGGATAATTTCTTCGGTAGACACTTCGTGAATTTTAATGTCAGTAATGCGGTGTGCTGCCACCACACGTCCGATAACTTCTGAAATGACGTGTTCTTCGTTTACGACATTAGCGACCCAGACATTTTTCCGTTCTCCTTGTGTCCATTCCGCTTCCAATTCATCCATTAACGGCGCGAGTTCGTTTTTTGTTCGTTCTTCCGCAAACTGAAACTCGATTTGCTTGCCTTCTCCCCAGTTGGAGCGTAGGTTCTTGAGTTTTCCGTCATAAATAATCTGACCTTCGTCAAGCATGATCACCCGTTCGCATAACGCTTCAATATCGGTTAAATCATGGGTGGTCAGCAAGATCGTCGTTTTGTATTTCTCATTGATCTCTTTTAAAAAGTTACGAATCTTAAGCTTTACTAACACATCGAGCCCGATCGTCGGCTCATCTAAAAACAGCAGCGGAGGATTATGAAGCAACGCCGCCGCAAGCTCACAACGCATCCGCTGACCCAGCGAAAGCTTTCGGACCGGCTTGTCC
>NZ_JRNX01000880.1 GCF_000786645.1 Halobacillus sp. BBL2006 | reverse complement strand
TTTTCTCGTTTTTTTGCATTTGTTTCAGCTTATCCGGAGTTACGTCATTTCCTAATGGGTCGACGACTGTTACACCCTTCAACTGATTTTTAAATGACTTACGAGCGTTTTTTAAGTATTCTTCACGAAGCTTTTTTTGTTCGGCTTTTTCTGCCTTCGTCAGCTCTTCTTGCTTGGATTTATTCGCTAATTCATTTATACGATTAATTTTTTCTTTAGATAGCATAGTACATACCCCTCTTTCGTTAATGTGGGTTCCTTCGGTGTTAATAAGAAAAAGACAAGTGGCCTTTAACCCTTGTCTCCCTTATCGTAACTTGATTGGTTATCTTTTTCAAGTGATACGTACTCCTGGTACCTGCGGTGTACCGTTGCTTTTGAAACATCAAAACCCAGCCCTCTTAACGTAGCTGCGATGTCTTTGAAGGTGAGGTTGTTTTGACGTAATCTAATGACTTCTTCGATTGGAAAATTAATTCGCTCCCTCCCTGCGGCCATGTTTTGATTAGAGAGATTGGCTGAGGGATTGTACCCTTCCTCTACTGCTTTTTTCATGCCTCTGCGTATTTTCATGTTATGTATTTTCCTCTGATATTCTTCTACAATGCCTACGATCTGCAAAACCATCGAATCCGATTCGGAAATTTCCAGCTCGCCTTCGTGAGATAATGAATAAATACGAACACCAAGCTTATTCAATTGATGAAAAAGCGCAATTTTAGTGTTGCCCCGCCCAAGACGTGTTTCGTCCTGAATAAGAAGGCCGTTCGCATTTTGAGTAGAAAAATGTTCAAGCAAGCGGAAGATCCCTTCCCGTTCGATTTCGTATCCACTTGCCTGCTCTTCAATGCACTCCACCACTTCCATCTCATGATGCTGAGCCATTCGATTCAGTTCAGCCCGCTGTCTTTTTAAAGAAGAAACTTGCGCTTCTTTTTCGGTACTTACGCGACAATAAAGAACTACTCTCATGATGTATGGTCTCCTCTTCTATAGTTACTTACCTAGGATATTACATATTATCCTGTGATGACCATAGAAAAGTATAAAAATGCTAAACTCGCTATAAACAATACTAGATAAGTAAAATCAAGCTTTGATAGTTTGTTGAACATTAGAAAAACCTCCATTTTTTGAGAACGAACGTTCTTAAGAACTTCTGTTCGCCTTTTGTTAATTCCAATTATATACGAACATAAGTTCTTGTCAACCGCTTTTTTCGAACGCTTGTTTGTATTTACGAATTAAGCATGGTACAATGTGGTTACTATAATCCTATGTACGAGGTGGCAATCTATGAGCAAACTTTCCAAGCGGCAGCAAGAGATACTAGATTTTATTAAAGAACAGGTATTATTGAAAGGTTACCCCCCCTCCGTTCGTGAAATCGGTCAATCTGTAGGTTTAGCATCCAGTTCTACCGTCCACGGACATCTATCAAGGCTTGAGAAGAAGGGCTACATTCGTAGAGACCCTACGAAGCCTCGCGCTATTGAAGTAATCGAACTAGAGGAAGACCATAGCATTCCGCGAAGTGAAGCATCCTATGCTCCAGTGATTGGTAAAGTTACCGCAGGTTCCCCGATCACAGCCGTGGAAAACATCGAAGAATATGTTCCATTACCAGATACGCTGGCAGGTTCTGATGAGAATACTTTCGTACTAATTGTTCAGGGAGAGAGTATGATTGAGGCCGGTATTCTCGATGGGGATATGGTTGTTGTAAGACAGCAGCAGACCGCACAAAACGGCGATATCGTAGTCGCAATGACGGAAGATGAAGAAGCTACAGTGAAACGCTTCTTCAAAGAAAGAAGTCATATACGATTACAGCCTGAAAATGCCACCATGGATCCGATCATTTTGAACGATGTTTCCATTCTTGGTAAAGTGGTCGGCTTATACCGCACCGTCCATTAATAAAGAGAGACGAGCCTCAGCTCGTCTCTCCTTTTTTAAATTTTTTTCATAAAAAAAAAGAGATTCTCCTTAGAGAATCTCTTTTTAGCTAGGACGTTTTATTTTTGAACGTTAGCTGCTTGTGGTCCACGGTTACCTTCAACGATTTCGAAAGTAACAGTTTCGTTTTCTTCTAAAGTTTTAAATCCTTCGCCTTGAATAGCAGAGAAGTGTACGAATACATCATCTTGACCTTCTACTTCAATAAATCCAAAACCTTTTTCTGCGTTAAACCATTTAACATTACCTTGTAACATATAGTTACCTCCTGCGTGGAACTCTTCCACATTGTATTACTATTATTGCTCTGCATATTCATTCAAGACGAAAGTGACTTAAAAGTTACTTTTTCTTTCATTCGTAAACGAACAAGAATAATTAATTACTACTATATCACACTCACACGGATAGTCAATAGCTGGCAGATAATCTATTTTAAATAAGAATCCAAAAACCACTTATACGAACAGTATTTCTTCAGATTACATCCCCCATAAGGAGATAAGGCGAATTTAAGCACCTACTTTTCCATTTGTATAGATCGGAAAAGCAGAGAGGATATTCTCGATATAGAAGGTTCTGACTTCCCTTCGATTGAAGCAATAGGCAACAATGTGATCTTCTCGGATATGGATGACACGTATGATCCGCTGAGTTAAATGGCCTTGTTTAGAGATATAAATCATCTCAATCTTCTCTTTCTCCCTTTTGGAACGCATCCACGAATGTTTCA
>NZ_JRNX01000879.1 GCF_000786645.1 Halobacillus sp. BBL2006 | reverse complement strand
CGAGGAAGGAACAAAAAACAAAAGAACTGACACCTGCCCCCCTTTTAGAGGAACCTCCTAATGAAACTTTGAAAAACTCAGAACCAAAAAGGAAGTGGATTGACATGATATGGAACTGGGATTTCTGGACCCAGACGCAGGAAGCTGACGATAAAGATGGGAAACAAGAAACGGAAACAAAACTAACAAAATTAGAAAATGAAATAGAAGAACTGAAGGCACTCGTCAGTCAAATGAACAAAACGATCTTGACCTATCAACAAAATGAAGAAGCCCACCTTAAACAGATTGAAGAATTAAAGGAGCAGATCGCCTCTTTAAAGGAAAAGACTTCTACCCAAAACCCAATGCCTTCATCTGATCAAACACCTAACCAGTCTCATGAAGAGAACCAAAACACACAACTCCCTAAAACGCCAGTCGATGAAAGAAAAAACCTCCCCCAGCATCCTCAATCAAATCATTACCGACAGAATGCTAATCATAAAAAGTATCCTCACAGTCATCAACGTCAAGCAAACAGACAGCAGCCTGGGCAGGATGATTCTGTCTTTAATCCTTTTAAATACTACAGAAAGGATCAATAGCCGTTTCCTCCTTTTTCATGCCCGAATATAACTATAATAAAGGAGGAGACCTTATGACACCGAATGAAGTCAATGAATTGTACCGGCGTTCAAAAAGCATCGATATTTCCGGGAATAAAAATCTCAAACCCAGCCGGCTTAAAAGAAATAGGATTAGAAAGCCCAGTACCCCCCAATCAACGAATGGGAAAAAGAAAGGCTGCGGGTGCGGGGGCAGCCAAAAACAATCTCGGGCCTAAATTGTCACCCTTTTACATCAAAGAGTCTGTATGGAATCAAATGCTTCAGCACTGTCGATCAGAGCTTCCATTTGAAGGTTGCGGGCTCCTTTCAGGAACCGAAGGCTATGCTTCTAATTCTTGGAGAA
Organism: Halobacillus sp. BBL2006; assembly: GCF_000786645.1. Classification (GTDB taxonomy): domain Bacteria; phylum Bacillota; class Bacilli; order Bacillales; family Halobacillaceae; genus Halobacillus. The sequence goes on along the minus strand of NZ_JRNX01000879.1, from coordinate 1,518 downwards.
TGAAAAACATTGAAGCTAGTCCTATTTCTTTTGCAATGGATGATGAGGAAGTGAAAGCAGCTTTCCTAGAAATGGAACAAAGAAATGAAAAACTGACTGCAATCTTTCATTCTCATCCAACGAGTCGAGCTTATCCCTCCTCTCAGGATATTAAGCATGCAAATTACCCGGAAGCCATTTATATCATTGTTTCCTTTTCGGGAAAGGTGCCTATGGTAAAAGGTTATCAAATCATTAATGGGAGGACACTTCCTGTTCGACTCATTCGACACTGATTATTTACAGCACCCCAAGCATTCAATGTTTGGGGTGTTTTTACATACGTACTATTCATCAATTGCATCTTTACGGTTTTATCAACAAATTATTTTATAATCTGTTATAATATGTCAAAAGATTTAGAAAATAGGAGGTTTTAGTATGGAAAGCTCTTTGATTAAATCGGACGATATTTGGTTACTTTGGGCCTTCCTTGCAGGATGGGCAGCCGTTAGTATTTATCTGGAACAACGATTTCAGTGGGCATCAAAAGTATCAGGAGCGATCATCGCGTTAATCGGGGCAATGGTTTTGGCAAATCTGCAGGTCATTCCTCTGCAATCACCAGCCTATGACACGGTTTGGAATTATGTGGTTCCTTTAGCAATCCCTCTCCTGTTATTTAAAGCAAACATTAAGAAGATTTGGAATGAGAGCGGCCGGCTTCTATTCATCTTCTTTATTAGTGCAGCAGGAACAGTTGCGGGCTCAATCATTGCTTTTTTGCTATTAAAGGATTTCATTCCAGGCCTGGATAAAGTCGGAGCAATGCTGACGGGTTCCTACATCGGGGGCGGCGTGAATTTCGCAGCATTGTCTACGAAATTTGAGGCATCTGGAGAACTTGTCTCCTCCACCGTCGTGGCAGACAATCTTATGATGGCGCTATACTTTTTCGTGCTTATGGCTCTTCCTGCAATTAACTTTTTCACGAAGAACTTCAGCACTCCATATATGGATGGGAGAAAGAATTCAAGTGGTGAAGAAGCTGGGACAGAAGCTGCTTCTTATTGGGGGAGAAAAGAAATGTCCTTACAAGATATAGGTCTTGCAATTGGGACGGCTTTTGTACTTGTTGCGGTATCCTTTCAATTAGCTGGCTGGCTCGATGGTCTTATTCCTTCTGGAGACGAAGTCAACTTTTTTTATAACTCATTAAATGGGATCTTCGGAGATAACTACTTGATGCTTACAACCCTAACCATGCTAGCGGTTACTTTTTTTCCACGATATTTTGAAAGTATTAGAGGTTCGCAAGAGATTGGTACATACTTGATTTATATTTTCTTTGTAGTGATTGGTGTCCCAGCATCGATTGTTTTGATCTTTCAAAATGCTCCCCTGCTGCTTGTATTTGTTTTTATCATAGTAGCCACTAATATGATTGTTTCTTTTGCTATCGGAAAAGTGTTTAAATTCAGTTTAGAAGAAGTTGTTGTTGCTTCAAACGCCAATATCGGCGGGCCGACGACAGCTGCA
>NZ_JRNX01000878.1 GCF_000786645.1 Halobacillus sp. BBL2006 | reverse complement strand
GGCGCGGCCTTTTTAAGCAGTCTGCCGGGCGAGCTCATCAAACCATTTATTTCCCTTTTTCTACTTCTTCTTGGGATTTATATCTTAATTAGGTTTCTCTTTTTGAACCCTGAGTCTTCTCAACAAAAGCAGACTCTTTCCCTGAAAAAGCGGTTTATTTATCCGCTGGGTTTATTGGCAGGATTCTTCGATTCAATCGGAGGCGGAGGATGGGGACCTATTAACACACCCATTCTCCTTTCACAAAAAGGGGCAACTCCTAGAAAAGTGATTGGAACAGTCGATACTAGTGAGTTCGCTGTGACAACTTCTGCTACACTAGGCTTCGTTCTATTCTTAGGTTTAGATCAATTTAACTGGCTTTGGGTGGCTGCGTTTGTCATCGGCGGAGTCCTTGCTGCCCCTCTTGCCGCGTGGCTGGTGCAAGTAATACCTTCTTTGATACTAGGAGTTTTGGCGGGAGGTTTCATTATTCTAACGAACTTCAGGACCCTTCTCATTGCAGGGCAAGTTGAGACCTCCATTCTCTATACAATCTACGCGGTCCTGATTATTGGGTGGCTAATAGCGATCTTTTTCTCTATTAAAAAGAACACCAGATTCCGTCATTACAGAAAATCCTATGCAGAGCAGCGATAGAATAAAAAGAGTTGTAAATCGTGGAATGTACGATTTACAACTCTTTTCTTTATTTCTTTAATTCTGGCTAATTCCAAATTTTCATGTATTTTTTCTTGTGTATTCATCGATGGTATCTATCAACTCTATTACATTACGTTTGTTTCCATTCATGTATTTGATCGTATAGATTCCTTAAGTACTGGAGGATATCTGAGCGATTCACTGTAAAATTTTTCTCGCTTTCACAGTGATGAAAA
>NZ_JRNX01000877.1 GCF_000786645.1 Halobacillus sp. BBL2006 | reverse complement strand
TAAAAGACCAACCATTGATTTCCGCGCTCTCATTTACGGTTATAGATAAAAAAGAGGATCTTTCTCCTCCCTTGCATTATGCGAGAGAGATTCACCGAGGGGGTTCACCACATTTGTCAGCGGAATATATAGAGAATTTAGAGAAGCGATTCCTGGATGAGTTACCGGTTGAAGGCTTTCAAAAATATCTATCTGAAATGAAGTAAAGGGGCAGATGGAAATGGTCGAAACGACATGGAGAACCTACCATGCAAGAGATTTTACAAGGCTTCAGTATGTCTTTCATGAAAGCAGGAAGGGGCAGGGGAAATATGCAATCATTCTCATCCATGGGATTACGGCCGAATTATCCCATCAAGAGAAGTTTGCTCAGGCTATAAAGGTTGAAGCGGATGTTTTTTTACCAATCCTTAGAGGTTATGATCAATTGAACAAGCGAGGCGACTTAACTTATATAGGGCATTATGACAATGATTTGTTCGATTTTATTCACCACATCAAAAAGATGGGATATGAAAAAATCATTCTGGCCGGTCATTCCATGGGATGCGCCAATATCCTAAGGCTGTTAAGTCAAAATAGAAATATTGCCGATCAGTTTGTTTTTATTTCTCCTTTTTTCCATCCAACCCTTCCGGTCTATAGAGATGATGCAACAGAACAGTTCAAGCCTGAAACGGACGTGGATTACACTGTCTATCAAAAGAAAATCATACTTCTCATGACATTGTACAAAATGAACATTCACCGCTTTTCTCACAAAACGGTTGCTATAATCCCGGATGAATTTGATGACAGCGGGATTCTTCAACTTAGTTTTCGTCTTATGGCCTCCCGGTTCTTAGAAAAGATCCCTTCGGATTTATTTGAAGGGATCGAGAATCAGGTTTTTACTTTTGTTGGGGGAAAAGATGAAGTGGTCGTTGCGGAGCAATTAGAATCATGGTATAGAGAAAAGTTTGACCTAGAGCTGAACATCATCGAAGAAACGGATCATAATCATATCCTTCACGATTCGAATTTCCATCATCGTCTTTTTGACTATATTAAATAGGAGAAGTTACATGAAACGAGTGTATTATGATGTTGAACAGTTTAAGGGGAGTTATTTTGATTTCGGTCACTTCCAGGTGGAAAAGCTGAAAAGTACTCCGCTCTATCAGGTTCATAAAAGTCGGAGAAGAAAATCTTTGCGCCGTTATACGATTGTTAAGAAGGACGTACGCCGGCTTTTTTTAGAGTACGCCTCTGGTGTATGGGAAGAACTGCACGGCCTTGTTGAAGGTTTACAGTGGCCATTTGACGATGTTATTCACGAATATAGCGGATTCCAGCAAGATTGGGTCAAATCGGGATGCTCTGTCATGACAGGGAACGGATTTTTCGCTAGAAATTACGATTACCATCCAAAAACATATGAAGGTCGTTTGCTAATCTTTCAACCGAACGACGGAGTTGCAACGATTGGTCCTGGTCAGAGGATAATTGGACGTACAGATGGGATGAATGAACACGGCCACTGCGTCGGTTACAATTTCGTTAACCGGGTCAAACCTGAGGATGGTCTCATTTGCTGCACGTTAACGAGGATCGTATTAGAGGCTGCTAAGAACGTAGAGGAGGCTGTGGAGTTATTGAAATCTTTGCCCCACCGTCATTCTTTTAACTATGTCTTATTTGATGCGACAGGTAAGACGAGAATCGTAGAAGCATCCTCAAGAGGCGTACGTATCAAAATAAGGGGTGGTGTGTACCAATCATTTTGAAGAATTATTGTCTGAAAACCGTAGACACCTTAAAGGTTCTTATCGGCGTTTGAGTAACCTGAATCAATCCTAGGGCCTGGTGAAAACTGGGGAAGATGCTTTCGCTTTCTTAAATCAAACGAATTTTCCGATCTTCTCAAAGAAATACAGTTATTGGGCAGGCACCATACACACCAGCTGTTACTTTCCGACGGATTTATTTGTCATTTTCGGTTTGGGAGGAGATGCGATGCCTGTCCGCATATCGTTCAAGCATTGGTTAGAAGGTGGGAAAATCCGTGTAAAGCGGATTCTCGGGCAGTTGGATACAACGGAAGAACTTCCTTTTATAAAAACTTAAGTCCATCCTCTTTCTTTCAGAAGTCTCCTATCGGTTTCTACTTGAGAAATGAGAACGCCTAGGAGTAAAATAATCATGTAATCTTATTTTTATGAAGGAGTTCTTTGAATGACTCTCACCACAGAAAAAGCGGTAGAACAAATGAAATCATTATATACTTACATCAACAACTACTCTAGCTCAAAGCAGAGTGAGAAAATTTTAGATATCATTGAAAAGCTTGAAAACAGAAAAATGATGATCGGTTTTGCCGGTCATTTTTCTGCTGGGAAATCAACCTTGATTAACACGTTACTAAATAAAGAAATGCTGCCTTCCAGTCCTATTCCGACTAGTGCGAATATCGTTCAGTTGAATTCAGGAGAATCAGAAACGGTTGTCTATTTTAGAGAAGAACCACCCGTAAGGTATGAAGGAGAAATTGAGTTTGACCGGTTACAATCTTTATTCAAAGACGGAGAAGAGATTAAAAGAGTGGATATCAGCCATCCGGAAAGTGGTCTTCCTTCACACGTAATTGTTCTCGATACCCCAGGTGTGGACTCTACGAATGATGCGGATCGGTTGATTACCGAGTCTTCACTGCATCTCATGGACCACATGTATTATGTGATGGATTATAACCATGTTCAATCTGAAGTGAATCTTCAGTTTTTATGGGAAATGCAGAGGCGCGGGACACCGTTTTCCATCGTAATCAACCAAATTGATAAGCATAATGAGAGTGAAATCAGTTTTGACAAGTTCTCCCAAAGTATCGATGATTCCTTTAATCAGTGGGGAATTGCTCCAGAGCGAATCTATTACACATCAATGAAGGATTTTGATCTATCCATTAATACGTTTGAAGACCTGAAAGTGGACTTTAAATCGTTATTCGAACGTTCTTATGAGGTTATTGAAAACCAGGCAAAACTTGACGCTGAGTCTGTTATTCAAGAATGTCTGAAAGAAGCAGAAGAAGATTTTTATCAAGAAAAGCAGGAACTCTTGGAAAGAAGAAAGGATCTTGAAACGCTTCTTGAAAATAGTCATCTAAGCGTCGAGGATCAAGTGACAACGGAAGAGTTATTGCAGAAACTCCATGACGATGTGCAAGTAAGAATCCGGCAATTTATTCCGAACGCCTATTTGATGCCTAGTGTACTTCGTGAGGATGCTAAGGAGTTTCTTGAGGCACAGCAGCCAGGTTTTAAAGTCGGTTTCCTTTTTTCAAAAAAGAAAACAGATGAAGAGAGGGAGGCCCGCAATCAGAAATTCTACCAGCATCTAGATGACGTAATTGAGAAAAACCTGAAATGGCCGCTGAGAGATCGATGGTTGGAGTTGGCGGAAAAACACAAGGTAACGGATGAAAGCCTTTTAAAGAAAATCCAGGACTTTCCCTTTGAATATAACAAGGACCGTTTACACGATTTAGTGGAAAAAGGGGCCGAGGTGACAGGTGACTACGTACTAAGGTATACAGATCAAGTATCGAACGATGTGAAAAAAGAAGTGCGTCGCTTCACTCAGAATATTCAAGAGCAATTAGAACAGACGCTTAAAGAATATCAACAAACTGATTACGATAAACACCAGAAAGCCTATGATGCTTTAGAAGAGTGCGGTCAAATCGAAAAAACGTTAGAGCAATTTAGTATTCGTATTAAATCGTACCAGGAAGATCTATATGAACGTCTACGGACTCCAGCATCACATATGGATATCCAAGTAGTTAAGGACGACTTGAAAAAAAGGAAAGACTGTGTACTTACGAGTAGTGAACTGCCACCTGAAAAGAAAGCGGTCGTAAACCCGGATCGTGGGGCTACTGAACCTACGAACTCTTCTACACCTGACCAATCCATAGATTCTATCTTGGAAAAAGTCGATGAGACGCTATCCATTGTAGGAAATGTTCAAGGATTAGACAGCCTAATTGATCAATTAAAAGGTAAAAAGGAACGCTTGAAAAACAGGCACTATACGGTAGCTTTGTTCGGTGCTTTCAGCGCAGGGAAATCTTCTTTTGCTAATGCTTTGCTTGGAGAGAGAGTTCTACCGGTTTCACCAAATCCTACGACAGCGACAATCAATAAGATCTCTCCTCCGACAGACGAATGCCCTGATCGAACCATTCATGTTGCAGTGAAAACTGAATCTCAAATGCTTCATGACCTTTCAGGAATTTTACAACGGCTGGGTGTAGAGGTAAGCAGGCTTAGGGACGTTCATGAGACGCTGCTCGCTCTACCAGAAGGGGACCGGGAGGCACTTGACCACAAACAATTGTCATTTTTACAGGCATTCCTAGATGGTTTTGAAGAAATGCATTTATACATGAATCAATCCATAA
>NZ_JRNX01000876.1 GCF_000786645.1 Halobacillus sp. BBL2006 | reverse complement strand
AGTTATGGAAAATCAATACATAAAAAATCGAGGTTTAGTGTTAGCTTCGATCATGCTTGCCATGTTTTTAGCAGCCATTGAAGCAACTATTGTATCTACGGCGATGCCAAGCATCGTATCAGACTTAGGAGGATTCAGTCTTTACAGTTGGGTCTTTTCTGCCTATTTGCTGACGAATGCTGCGACAGTTTTACTATTTGGGCGGCTATCTGATATATTCGGCCGAAAACCAGTTTTTCTTATAGGAATTGGTTTGTTTCTGTTTGGGGCTGCTTTATCAGCGCTGGCACCATCCATGTCAGTATTGATCGTCGCACGATTAATTCAAGGACTTGGAGCAGGAGCACTCATGCCAATTGCGACCACGATTGTTGGAGATATTTATACAAAGGAAGAGAGAGCGAAAATACAAGGTTATCTCGCCAGTGTATGGGGGATTTCTGCAGTTACAGGACCAGCGCTTGGGGGTTTTTTCGTCGATGTGTTGAGCTGGCATTACGTATTTTGGATGAATATACCATTAGGGTTACTGGCCATATTCGGTATCATTTTCTTCTTTAAAGAAAACATCTCTAAGGAAAAGCGCTCCGTTGACATAGCAGGTGCTGTTTATGTGGTGCTGACGGTCAGTTCACTCATGATCATTCTGGTAGAAGGTGGTGTCCGAATACCATGGAAATCACTGTCGATGTTAGCTTTAAGTAGCACGGCATTCCTTGGCTTAATCCTATTTGTTTTTCAAGAACGTCATGCTAGAGAGCCAATGATGCCTTTTCATATATGGTCTATACGCTCCATTCGCTATGCAAATCTTACTTCCTTGACTACGGGGATGATTCTGATAGGAGTTTCCAGTTATCTGCCGGCTTTTGTACAAGGTGTCATGGAGCAGTCGGCAACGGTTGCCGGATTTACTTTAACGACGATGTCCATCGGATGGCCGATTGCATCGACTCTAGCTGGCCATCTTTTGTTGAAAATCGGTTTCCGTCCTACATCGATGCTCGGAGGTCTTTCGCTTATCATAGGTGGAGTACTCTTTTCCATGTTAAGCCCAGAAAAAGGGCCTTGGTTCGCGGCGTCTGGATCCTTGTTCATCGGGATTGGTATGGGACTTTCCTCAACCTCCTTCATTGTTTCCATTCAGAACAGTGTAGGATGGAAAACCCGCGGGATTGCGACGGCGACAAATATGTTTATGCGGACGATTGGAAGTGCTGTAGGGGCAGCGCTTCTAGGGGGAATCCTAAATGGTCGTATCCATGCCGCCATTGAATCTTCTAGTCTGCCAGATTCCTATACGGTCGATTCTACAAACGAACTCCTTCGTGAATCGGATAGAGAGGCCCTGGGAACTAAAGCTCTTGAAATCTTACAAAATGCTTTGGCAAGTGGTTTACATATGGTATACATCGGTTTGCTCGTCTTAGCGGTCATCAGTTTTTTATTAATTTTAAAATTACCTAAACAAGAAGATTGAAAATAGTCTTAATCCTTTGATAAAGTAAAGGGTGAAAGATTTTTATCAGTACATAAGGAGGACGTTGCAATGAAACAAATGAATGCGAATGAAATTATTTCTTTCATTTCAAATAGTGAAAAATCCACACCAGTGAAAGTTTATGTCAAAGGAGAAAAACTTAATGACATTGACTTCGGTGAAGGTGTCCAGGATTTCATCAGTGGAAAATCTGGTGTATTGTTCGGAGAGTGGAAAGTGATTCAGCCTCTCTTAGAAGCAAACGCTGATCAAATAGAGGACTATGTCTTAGAAAACGATCGCAGAAATTCCGCAATTCCTCTGCTTGATCTGAAAAAAGTCAATGCTCGCATTGAGCCAGGTGCGATTATCCGTGACCAGGTTGAAATCGGGGATGGTGCCGTTATCATGCTTGGTGCTATAATTAACATCGGATCCGTTGTCGGAGAAGGTACGATGATTGATATGAACGTCGTGCTAGGTGGTCGTGCAACGGTTGGTAAAAATTGTCACATTGGTGCTGGAGCTGTTCTTGCTGGTGTGATTGAACCGCCTTCAGCGAAACCGGTCGTAATCGAGGATGGCGTGGTCATCGGAGCGAATGCAGTTGTGTTAGAAGGCGTAACTGTTGGTGAAGGTGCTGTAGTTGCCGCTGGTGCCATTGTAACCGCAAATGTCCCACCGAATACGCTAGTAGCTGGTACTCCAGCGAAAGTTATCAAAGAAATTGATGACCAGACGAAATCAAAAACTGAAATCAAACAAGAGCTTCGTAAACTAGATAATTAAACAACAAGGCCTTGCTCATGAAGCAAGGCCTTTCTTCTAAGGAGAGAGACAGATGAGAGCTGAAGAATTGATTCAGATTCGAAGAGAACTCCACCGTATCCCGGAACTAGGGTTTCAGGAATTTAAAACTCAGCGGTATTTATTAAATTACATTGAACAATTGCCTCAAACGAATTTGACTGTGGAGACATGGGAAACAGGTATTTTTGTGCGGGTGGAAGGAACAAAAGGGGAAAAAACGATAGGATATCGCGCAGATATCGACGGCTTACCTCTTACGGAAGAAACGGGCTACGCGTTTACTTCCGATCATAAAGGCCAGATGCATGCATGTGGACATGACTTTCATATGACCATTGCTTTAGGGGCGCTTACAAGGTTAGCTGAAAGGCCGTCTGAGCACCATGCTGTGTTCTTGTTCCAACCGGCTGAGGAAGGTCCGGGAGGTGCTGAACCGATGCTGAAGTCTGAAGAGATGAAAAAGTTTAAACCAGACACCATTTTTGCTTTGCATATTGCCCCTGACTTACCAGTAGGAACCGTATCTACAAAGCCTGGACTGTTGTTTGCCAATACGAGTGAACTATTCATCGACTTTTATGGAAAAGGAGGGCATGCGGCCTTTCCTCATCTCACACATGATATGGTGCTCGCTGCAAGTTCATTTGTCTCCCACTTGCAGCAAATTGTTGCTCGGAGAGTTGACCCACTTGATAGTGCGGTTAT
>NZ_JRNX01000875.1 GCF_000786645.1 Halobacillus sp. BBL2006 | reverse complement strand
TCTCAAAAAACAAAAGCCGAGCTCGCGTTTCAATGCTGCGAGCATTTGAACCGATCGCTTGTCGTTGAGCGTTCCGTACTCCGTGAGTATGGACTGGACGAGGTTTCAGCCATTCCGATTCCAAAAGCTGGAGGGTCTATGGCTTCCTATGCTTATAAGCATATGGAAGACCCTGTACTTGTTGAATCTATCCAGGCGACAGGAGGTCTCGATATCGGCGATACGCTGATCGGCATGCATTTGAAACGTGTAGCTGTACCGCTTCGCATTGAACAGAAGTCGATTGGCAAGGCGCATGTCACGGCTGCTAAAACCCGCCCGCCTCTTATCGGAGGTGTCCGGGCTGTATATGAAAGTAGTGAAGTCGAAGGTTCTTGTGATGAATAGGATTGGAAAGGGGAACAGTGTACTATGAATCAAGTGAAGTCAACAGACGCAGAAGTTTTTGCAGCGATCAACGATGAGAAAAACCGTCAGCAGGAGAATATTGAATTAATTGCTTCTGAAAATTTCGTATCAGAGGCTGTCATGGAAGCGATGGGCTCTGTACTGACCAATAAATATGCAGAAGGCTATCCAGGTCGTCGTTATTATGGTGGATGTGAACATGTGGATGTCGTCGAGAACTTAGCACGTGACCGAGCAAAAGAACTTTTTGGTGCTGACCATGTCAACGTTCAGCCGCACTCAGGGGCGCAAGCGAATATGGCTGTTTATTTTACGGTGCTTGAACATGGGGACACAGTTTTAGGCATGAACTTGAGTCATGGGGGGCACTTGACACACGGGAGTCCTGTCAACTTTAGTGGGAAGCTTTATAACTTTGAAGAATACGGAGTTAGTCAGGATGATGAATTGATTGATTATGACGCTGTATTAACAAAAGCTAAAGAAGTGAAGCCTAAGCTGATAGTTGCGGGTGCGAGTGCTTATCCGCGTGAGATTGATTTTGCTAAATTCCGTGAAATCGCAGATGAAGTAGGAGCTTATTTGATGGTAGACATGGCGCATATCGCCGGTTTAGTCGCGTCTGGTCTGCATCCGAACCCGGTTCCTCATGCTCATTTTGTAACCACAACGACTCACAAGACTTTGCGTGGTCCTCGAGGTGGAATGATCCTTTGCGAAGAGCAATTCGCTAAGAAAATTGACAAGTCTGTATTCCCAGGTATGCAAGGTGGTCCGCTTATGCACGTGATCGCTGCAAAGGCTGTATCCTTCAAAGAAGCATTGCAACCAGAATTCAAACAATACTCCCGCCAGATCATCGCTAATGCGAAGCGTCTTGGTGAATCGTTGATTGAAAAAGGCGTTGATATTGTCTCTAAAGGTACAGATAACCACCTTCTTCTACTAGACCTGCGCAATAAAGGTTTAACAGGAAAAGTCGTTGAAAAAGCACTGGATGACATTGGAATTACGACAAACAAGAATACTATCCCTTATGATCCTGAAAGCCCGTTTGTAACGAGTGGAATCCGAATCGGAACCGCTGCGGTTACAAGCCGAGGGTTTAAAGAAAAAGAAATGGAAGAAATCGCTGATTTGATCGCCTTCACGCTTGAAAATCATGAAGACGAAGAGAAAATGAAAGAAGCGAAAGAACGCGTTCATCAGCTGACTTCTCGGTTTCCGTTATATCAAACATTAGCCTACTCTTCACTTTAATCTGAAGGAGCCACTAGCCATTAGCTAGTGGCTTTTTTTATGGATCAGCTTCTGTAATCGAGATGTAACAGGATTTACTAATGAAATTGGGTTGCAGGTAAACATGTTTTTCAGTACAATTTAAAGGATGCAAACTATGATAAGGAGTGATCGGCAATGGGAAAGGTATATGTATTGGACCATCCGTTGATTCAGCACAAATTGACGTACATACGGAAAAAGGAGACAGGAACGAAAGATTTCCGCGAATTGGTTGACGAAGTAGCCGCTTTGATGGCCTTTGAAATTACTCGTGACCTTCCGCTTGAAGAGGTTGAAATCGATACCCCTGTCGTTGAAGAAGCAAAAGCCAAAGTTTTGACAGGTAAGAAAATTGGACTTGTGCCTATTCTTCGTGCTGGTCTTGGTATGATTGACGGAATCGTTCAGTTAATTCCTGCAGCCAAAATCGGACATGTCGGCCTTTACCGTGACCCGGAAACGTTAAAACCGGTAGAGTACTATGTCAAACTCCCTAGTGATATAGAAGAACGTGAATTAATTGTAATTGACCCTATGCTTGCTACTGGTGGATCAGCTAATGAAGCGATTCATTCATTGAAGAAGCGTGGAGCGAGACAAATTCGCTTAATGTGTCTGGTTGCAGCTCCTGAAGGTGTGGAAGCTGTTCAACAA
>NZ_JRNX01000874.1 GCF_000786645.1 Halobacillus sp. BBL2006 | reverse complement strand
CAGCCACTGACGAAGGTGTTTTTCAACTTCTCCCTCTACTTTTTTAACATCAGCGGGATTTGTGTCCCCAAAATAAAGCTGCTGAAGCTGATAAATTCTTTCTAGCTCTTGAATGGGCTCAGGATGATCGTCTACTCTTAAGTCGACAAACACATCACTCAACCCTCCGTAGCCTCCATTTTCTTTTACAACATACAGGGCAGCCGATTGTTTTCCTCGACTGTCACCGCCGGCCACCTGTGCTGCCTTCAACCCTGCCAGCAGACGATCCGCCAACGGTCCTTGAGAGGATTCAAACGTTTCTCCCATGTGAGTGACTGTTTCTTTATTTACGAGAATGTTTCCTTGAGCCGCATAGTTTTCACCGGTGATACCTCCGGCCCAGTCATAACACTCCTTACCTGTAAATGTCGCCGCGTTTCCATTTGCATCAATGACACCCACTTGTCTATGCTCAAAATCCTCATCACTCGATGTGAGGCTTTGGATCACTTCATCGACACTCTTCCCTTCTTTCAAGAAACGCAGTCCCTCTGGTCCGTACGCCGGGTTTGCAAATGCTTGAGTTGCTATAGCACCTACGCCTGCTTTCGCCCATGGGACGACGGATCCTACGCCTAAAAACTTTGATTGGACTGCGACACCTACTTCACCTGTTTCAGGGTCGCACCCTACAATGGAAAATGTTGCAACAATCGGTTGATTCTTTTTCAATCCCATCCCCTCCAATAATAGTTCCATTCGACTTTTTCCCACAAAATCCTCCTTGTATTGATAGAGCATTTGGATGTTTTTTGGTAAAAATAACGGGTATTACATGAAATGTACCTTACAAAAAGGAGAGGATCGAAATGAAACCACTGTTACGCGAATACACGAATGATGAAAAACTAATGCAAGACGTCACGTCACTGAAAAATCAGGGGATTGATAATAAGGACATTTATATTTTGTCTCACGATGATGACCGTACGGATCGGATTGCGAGTAACGTGAACGCGAATACAATCGGCCTGTCCGAGCAAGATTTCAAAAAGGTCGTCTCCAATATATTCAGTAAACAAGGCGATGAGCTGAGAACGAAGCTTCAGGAGATCGGCTTTTCTCAACATGAGGCAGAAGAATATGAGGAAGACATGGACGAAGGAAAAGTTCTACTGATCGTTACAGATATAGAAAAAGCACAAAGCGTTCTTTAATATAATCATCACTTCGAGCTTGCCATTAGTAAACGGCGGGCTCTTTTTTATTTATCTAGAGAAATAGAACCCTCTATATAGGGCTGATAAGAATTCTATATGCCATTGTACGTTAATCGGCGAAAATAGTATTTTATCAGCGAATACCCATTTATATCGGTAAATGCTGATATATATCAGCGGAAAATTTGATATATCAGCGAAAAAATATTCATAATAAAAGACGCCTTTCGTAAGAAGACGTCTTTCCTTCGTTTATTTGATCGAACCTTTCATAACCCCGCTGATTATCCATTTCTGTGCGATGACGTAAACTAGGATCATCGGCGCCAGGGCCATCAAGTAGGAAGCAAAAGCCAAATTGTAATTCGTGCTGAACTCGGTTTGGAAAATATATTGTACAAGCGGCAATGTAGCAAAGTCCGGATCACTCAGAATGACAAGCGGCAACATAAAATCATTCCATGCCCATAGACAGGTGAGAATCCCTACAGTCGCATTCATAGGTGTCAGCAAAGGGAAAATAACTTTCCAAAATACCTTCCAAGTGCTGGCCCCGTCCATAATTGCCGCTTCCTCCAATTCCTTAGGAATGGACTTAATATAGCCAACGTAGATGAATACATTAAAGGCTAGCCCATACACGACATATAACAATGTTAAACCAATCGGATTGTCCAAATTCCAAATCGCCGTTTGTTTGACGATCGGAAGCATGATGATTGGAAAAGGGACAAACATGGCACTGACAAAATAATAAAAAAG
>NZ_JRNX01000873.1 GCF_000786645.1 Halobacillus sp. BBL2006 | reverse complement strand
TATTTAGCAACGGAACCGAAAGTATCTCGAAATCGAGTCTTACAGAATTCTGCACTTTACTGTGATAATACCCCCTAAAGAATCACAGCTGCAAAGCCGAGATAATCCATACTATGGACTTGTGACACCTTTTCCAACCAGAATCACGGAAGCTAGGATCATAATGATGACGAGGACAAAAACGATGGACAAAGGTCTGGAAACATTGGCACGTTTTACCTCTTCCCATCGAACAGGACGAATACCACTGATTGAAAAGATCGTGACGGCTGATAATAAAATTGACATAATATTCACGGTTACTAGTAAAAAAGCCCCGAAAGCCAATTCATAAGAGCCATCGCCAAGAGACATCCCCATTGCCACACTAGGTGGAAGTAAGGCAACGGCAACCATTACACCGACTAAGTTTCCAGAAAGTCGATTCAGAAACGCAAGCGCCCCGGCAGCACCAGAAGCCACCCCTAAGAATATATCGACAATGGTAACCTTCGTTCGATCTAAGTATTGATCTGTTTCCATCCCCATATCGGAGAAGAATCCAAAAAGAATAGAGATGATTAGAACAATCGCTACACCATAGAGAGAAGTCACAATGGATTTTCCAAGTAACTTATAATCACCGAGGATGGAAGAAAAAGCAATGGCAATGACAGGACCTATCATAGGAGCGATAACCATGGCACCTATGACTACCGCCTCGCTGTCTTTAAGAAAACCGACGGTGGCGACCACAGCAGATAAAAAAATTAATAAAGTATAATTTAACGTAATATGACTATTTTTTTCTACGGAACTCAATAATTCATGACGGCTTGCTCTCAATAGACTGGCCTTGTCTTCATCAGCTTCCTTTTTCTCTTTTTCTT
>NZ_JRNX01000872.1 GCF_000786645.1 Halobacillus sp. BBL2006 | reverse complement strand
ATTTCGCTATGTTTACTTTTTTCTTTTTACAAAAAATAAGGACTTTTGGATGGTCATAAGGAAAGAACTAGCAAAATGGTAGGATAAAAAAGAAACGGTTGGGGTAAAATCAACCTGGAACCAATGAGGGCATATGAATCATGATATGTAAGTCTTTTGAAATGGAAGTCTATCAACATGAATCCATTCATGGAACGGGCAGTAGCCCTAGTGGCAGAAAATGTAGGTGAGGGAGGGGCAAACCATT
Organism: Halobacillus sp. BBL2006; assembly: GCF_000786645.1. GTDB lineage: Bacteria > Bacillota > Bacilli > Bacillales > Halobacillaceae > Halobacillus. The sequence goes on along the minus strand of NZ_JRNX01000872.1, from coordinate 290 downwards.
TATCTCGAAACTGAGTCTTTAACAACTGGCAGGAGAGTTGAAGGCTCAATTTCGAGATAAAAGGAATCACTCCGAGTTTTTTCTGTTCATTTTTAAATCAATCTTTATAATCTAGTAGGGGAATTTACCCTTTTGTAGAATATAGTACAAAAAGAGTTCCGGTTTCATTCTTTCAGATAGACCGGTTAATGGTCTTTCAAAGTAAGTTATCTCGATCAAGTCTTGTAGTTAACTGCGATTGTCTAATAAAAGATAATCATACATTAGGTTAGCTTTTATTTATTTTTTTA